>JBDUBN010000454.1:0-2508 GCA_040004085.1 Novosphingobium sp. | reverse complement strand
AGCGAGCGGGAATGGCAACCCTTGGGGCGGTTTCTGGCGGCTCTCGGACTGCGTCACGCCCTCGTGACGATGAACCACATCGCCACTTCGGTCGCTTCTTGCCGAGAACCGCCAGAAACCGTCCTCATGAGTCAGGGTCATCGGGATGTGGTATAAGGCAGACGTTCCCCCGGCGGTGTGGTATGGTCCTGGCCGGGAGAATCGCCATGAATGCGGCGCTTGCCAGTCTCGTACTCGCGCTTTCTGTTCCGCAAGTTGCGGCGCAGAGCACTGCCCCCACCAGCGACACCGATGTGCTGTCCACAGACCGCGACGGGCATGACCGGCTCACCGTCGGCGTGCGGCTGGGCGAAAGCGCGATGTTCCGCTTCATGATCGACACCGGATCGCAGAACACCGTCGTTTCCGATGCGGTGGTCAAACAACTGGCGCTGGTGCCCCACGACCGCGCAACGGTCATTGGCGTGGCGGGCGCGGTCTCGGTCGATATGGTGGAGATTGACGAGATCGGCCTGGGCCGCCGCACCGCATACGGGATCATCGCCCCGGTCCTGCAACGCGCGGATATCGGCGCGGACGGCATTCTAGGGCTCGACAGTTTGCAGGACCAGCGCGTGCTGCTCGACTTCCGCCGCAAGGTGATGCTGGTGGGCGACGCGCGCTCGCTGGGCGGCAATAGCGGGTTCGAGATTGTCGTCACCGCGCGCCGCCGTTCGGGGCAGTTGATCCTGACCGATGCGGTGATTGACGGTGTGCATGTCGATGTGGTCGTCGATACGGGGTCCGATACGACTTTGGGCAACCGGGCGCTGCAACGCGAACTGGGCCGCCGCGGCCGCACTTCCACCCAGACCCAACTTACCAGCGTCACCGGGCAACAGCTGACTGCGGACATCGGCTATGCTGACCAGTTCCGTATCCATGGGCTGACCATCAACGGGGTAATGCTGGCCTTTGCCGATTCGCCGACATTTGGCCGCCTCGGCCTTGAACAGCGCCCGGCGGTGTTTCTCGGTATGCGTGAAATGCGGGTGTTTCCGCGCATCGCGATAGACTTCAAGACGCGCAAGGTACTGTTCGATCTACCGGATTCAGGCGATCCGGCCTATTTCGGGACGGGGCCAGACCCTGCGACCAAGCACACGCCGCAATAAAGTCCGCGCACGCCAAAGCTTCCGTTTTGCCGCCGCATCCCTACATAGCAGCCCATGCCTCCTGAAACCCACGCCAACGACCCAGCCGCGCGCCATGACGGCTGGCAGACGCTCAAACGCTTTTTGCCGTATCTATGGCCGCGCGATAACCATGAACTGCGCTGGCGGATCGTCGGCGCGTCGCTGCTGATCCTTGCCGCCAAGGCGACGTCGCTGTCGCTGCCTTACGCGCTTAAATGGGCGATCGACGCGATGTCCATCAGCGCCGGACCGGGGCGCAGCGCGGGCTTCACCATCGCCTTTACCTTCGTGCTGGCATATGGCGCGGGGCGGTTTATCGGGGTGCTGTTCGACAACTTGCGCAACATCGTGTTCGAGCGGGTTGGGCAGGACGCGACCCGCGCGCTGGCCGAGGATGTGTTTGCCCGGCTCCACCGGCTGAGCCTGCGCTTTCACCTAGCCCGCCGCACCGGCGAAGTAACCAAGGTGATCGAACGCGGCACCAAGAGCATCGATACCATGCTCTATTTCCTGCTGTTCAACATCGCCCCTACCGCCATCGAACTGACGGCGGTGACGATCATCTTCTACATCACCTTTGGCTGGGGACTGGTGTTGGCCACCGCCGCTGCGGTCATCACTTATGCCTGGGCGACGCGGATGATCACCGAATGGCGATCAGCCTTGCGCGAATCGATGAACCGGCTGGACGGGCAAACGCTGGGCCGCGCGGTGGATTCGCTGCTCAATTACGAAACGGTCAAATACTTCAACGCAGAGCTGCGCGAACAGGCCCGCTATGCCGCCGCCACCCGCGCCTATGCCAGTGCCGCGGTCAAGAGCGAGAACAGCCTTGGCCTGCTGAACATTGCGCAGGCGCTGATCGTCAACCTGCTGATGGCGGGCGCGATGGGCTACACGGTGTGGGGCTGGTCAAAGGGCGAATATACCGTCGGCCAGCTGGTGTTCGTGAACACGTACCTGACCCAACTGTTTCGGCCATTGGACATGCTCGGCATGGTCTATCGCACGATCCGGCAGGGGCTGATCGACATGGCGGCGATGTTCAACCTGATGGACGAGCCGCAGGAAGTGAAAGACGCGCCCAAAGCCCCAGCGTTGGTAATCAAGCGTCCGACGCTGACGTTCGACAATGTGGTGTTCGGTTACGACACGGACCGTACGATCCTGCACGGCCTGAGCTTTCAGGTGCCCGCCGGACAGCAGGTTGCGGTTGTTGGGCCTTCCGGTGCGGGCAAGAGCACGATTGCCCGGCTGATCTTCCGCTTTTACGATCCGTGGCAGGGCCGCATTCTGATCGATGGGCAAGACATCCGCGAGGTTACACAGGCCA
>JBDUBN010000453.1:0-2517 GCA_040004085.1 Novosphingobium sp. | reverse complement strand
CGAAGCGGGACGGGACAACCGGCTGAAAAACAACTGCTTGGCTTTCGCCGCCTAGCCAAAGGTGAGCCTGCAACAGCCATCAGGCCGGTCGGCGTGGTCGGAAGTTGCAAGCCAGTCTATCGCCGCCGCGCAATTGCCCTTAGGGATAATGGCCATGAGTGGGTCAGGCATTTTAGGCGTCGTTCTGGCGGGCGGGCAATCGTCGCGCTTCGGCAGCGACAAGGCGCTGGCGCAGCTTGACGGGCGGACGCTGATCGAACTCGCGGTCGATAGTCTGGCGCAGTGGTGCGAAACCGTGGTGATCGTCGGGCGCGACAGCGGACCCGCGCCCTGCCTGCCAGACTGGCCGCGCCCCGGCATGGGGCCGCTGGGCGGGCTGGCCGCCGCGCTGCGGTTTGCGCAGGACGAAGGCTATGCGGCGGTGCTGAGCTGCGGTGTGGATTCGCCGGGACTGCCAGATGACCTGCCCGGCCTGCTAGCTCCCGCGCCCGCCTATTTTGCCGATCAGCCGGTCATCGGCTTGTGGCCGCCGACCGGTACAGCGGTAATCGCGGGTATTCTGGAGGGGCAGGGCCGCCATTCGATGCGCGCCTTTGCCGAGGCGATGGGCGCGCGGGCGGTCACTCCGCCAGTGACGCTGGCCAACGTCAATTGGCCCGATGATCTGACGAATCTGAGCCGCTAAAGTGGATAGCGCTGCTGACTGGCTGGCGGCCACATATTGCCCGCTCGCCTTACCGCTGCCATGATACCTCCGCCGATGTATCACGCTGACCTGACCTCCCCGCGCCCGGTTCGAATTGGCGCATTTGCGGCTGTTGCCGCGCTACATCTTGGACTGTTTCTGGCATTGCTGCGGGCATTTGCGCCGGATTTTACCCATGAAGTCGCCGGGCAGGTGCTGGCGACATTTACCGTTACACCCCCAGCCGAGCCTCCGCCTCCACCGCCTCCGGTTAAGAACGGACGCGAAGTTCAGGCCGGGGCAGAAGGCACAGCCGGGCGCAAGGCTGTGCCGCGCGCGGTGTCCGCTCCGCCGCCGCGCCTGAAATTGCCGTCACGCAGTGCCGCGCCGCCGGTGTCGTCAACGGGCAGCGCCAGCACCTCGGGCGCTCGCGACGCCGGGCAAGGCAGCGGCGCGGGCAGTCAAGGCAGCGGCACCGGCAACGGCGGTGAGGGCAGCGGCGCGGGATCGGGAACGCCGAGCGCCAAACTGTCAGGCGAGATCAACTCCGCCCGCGATTACCCCCTTTCCACGCGCGACTTGCGGATAGACGATTATGTGGTGATCTACCTCACCATAGGCACCGACGGGCGGGCGCACGATTGCCGGGTGGCTCGGCCCAGCAAGGATGAGGCCGCCAACCAGATCACCTGCAAGCTGGCCATGAAGCGATTTCGCTTTCGTCCCGCCACTGATGCTGCGGGAAATCCCGTACCTTCGACGTTCGGCTGGCAACAAAAGTGGTTCTACTAAGCGGTTCTTTAACCCACGATAGGGCAACAACATTGCCGCAAGGCGGTTTCTTGCCCATGAAGCAGGCAACCCGATAACCCGCCCGGTTTTCTCCGGCGCATGAGCAGGCATATTCAAGACGATGAGCATGATTACTCCGGTCATCCTTTGCGGCGGCAGCGGCACCAGGCTGTGGCCGCGCAGCCGGGCTGACAAGCCGAAGCCGTTCCTGCCGCTAGTGGGCGACAATACCCTGTTCGAGGCTACGGTTGCCCGCTGTGCAGACGGCTCGCGCTTTGCCCCGCCGGTGGTTGTGACGGGCGAAAAGCATCTGAAGCATGTCGAGGCGCAACTCGCCGGGGCGCAGGGCGCGTCGGTGATCGTTGAGCCTTCCGCCCGCAATACCGCCGCCGCCATCGCTCTGGCGGCGCTGCGGCTTGATCCGCAAGCAATCATGCTGGTCTGCCCGAGCGACCACCACATCGCCGACAAAGCCGCCTTCATTCGCGCCGCCTGCGCTGCTGCGGCTCTGGCGGCAGACGACTGGCTGGTTGCATTCGGGATAGAGGCCAAGACGCCTGAGACCGGTTTCGGCTATTTGCGCCGGGGCGAGGCCATTGATGATCGCGGCACCCGTGTTGCGCAGTTCGTTGAAAAACCGGACGCCGCCCGCGCGCGCGCTTTCCTCGATTCCGGCGAATATGCATGGAACGGCGGCATTTTCGCCTTCCGCGCGGGGGCTTTTCTGGCCGAACTGGAAGCGCACCGCCCTCAGATTGCTGCCGCTGTCCGCAAGGCGGTCGAGCTCGGCCATGCCGATGGCGCGCGGTTCCATCCGGACCCTGAGGCCTTTGCCGCGATTACCGGCGAATCCGTCGACTATGCAGTGATGGAAAACACGCACCGCGCCGCGATGGTGCCCGCCGACATGGGCTGGTCCGACATCGGCAACTGGCAAGCCCTGCACGAAGCGCGCGATATTGACGGGGACGGCAACCACGCCTCCGGCCCGGCCGAACTGGTTGATTGCCGCAATGTCATGGTCGACAGCGACGGTCCGC
>JBDUBN010000093.1:0-8407 GCA_040004085.1 Novosphingobium sp. | reverse complement strand
GTCGCTAAGACCATGGGATTTTTGACGAACGCCCGCATTAAAGCTGTGCTTTGACCTTTTGCTACTGCACCGGTCTAGGCAAAATGCGTTAAAATCCGCTTACCATCTTGCGCAACGGTTGTTGCAGCGCGCTAGGAGGGGCGGGTAGGACCCGGCGGTCAGGCCAGCCCCAGCCCGGCCAGTGATCGGTCGAGCATAAGTAATTGCCACAGCAGCCGCGAATGGTCGGCGCGGCCAGCTATGTGTGCTTCGGCAACAACAGCCAGACGCGCGCTGTTAAACCAGCCGGTGCGGGCCAGTGGCGCGCTGGTGGCGATACCGCGTGCGGCACCCGCCAGAGGCCCGCGAAACCACTGTGCGATGGGGGTGACAAAGCCCTGCTTGGGCCGAAACAGGATATCGTCCGGCAAATAGCGCCGCATCGTCTGCTTCATCAGCCACTTGCCCTGCCCGCCGCGAATACGCACGCTTTCGGGCAAGCTGGCGGCAAATTCGATCAGACGGTGATCCAGCAGCGGCTCACGCGCTTCAAGGCTGACGGCCATTGATGTGCGGTCAACCTTGGTCAGGATATCGCCCGGCATCCAGAACTTGAGGTCGGCATATTGCGCCCGGTCCAGCCCGGAACGCGCCGGAGCCTTTTCCATCAGTTCGATCACCGGCTGCTCGGCCCGATATTCCCCTCGCAGGGCCAGGAAATCGGCGCTGTAGAGCGAAGCGCGCAAGTCCGGCGGGGTGATCGACAACGCCCGCGCATAGCCCTGCTCACTGCTGCCAGCGAGCGACAACAGCGTCGTTTTCGCGCGCAAAGGACGCGGCGCCCAGTCAGCCTTGGGATAGATCGCCCCCAGCCCGCCCAGCAGCGGCCCGCGCACCGATTGCGGGAGAAAGCCACGTAACCGGTCTTCGCCATATTGAAACTTATGCCGGCGATACCCGGCGAAGGCCTCGTCCGCGCCGTCGCCCGACAGGGCCACCGTCACCTGCTCGCGCACCAACTGGCACACCCGCCATGTTGGCAAGGCAGAGGCATCGGCGAAGGGCTCGTCAAACATCGTCGCCAGCGTGTCGATGTGGTCGAAATCATCCGCCGAAACCACACGGCTGCGGTGATCGGTGGCGAACTGCTGCGCGACGGCGGCAGCATAATTGCTCTCGTCCAGCCCCTTGGCATCAAAGCCGATTGAGCAGGTCTTGACCGGCTGCGCGCTCGCCTCGGCCATCAGCGCGACGACGCTGGAACTGTCCACTCCGCCTGACAGAAACGCACCGAGCGGCACATCGGCGACCATGCGCGAAGTGACCGCATCACGCAGCAGGTGGAGCAGTTCCGCCTCAAGGTCGGCAGGCTTTTCGCGCCGCCGCTCGGTAAAGGATACGTCCCACCACTGCACGGCGCAAGGGCAGGCAGCCCCATGGCGCAGAAGCAGATAGTGCCCGGCGGCCAGCTTTTCCACGCCCTTCAGGATGGAGCGGGTATCGGGGACAAACCCCCAGGTCAGGTAATCCTCCACCGCCAGCGGATCTAGTTCACGTCGCAGCAGCGGATGCGCACATAGGGCTTTCAGTTCCGAGGCGAAGGCGATGCTGCCGTCGCTCAAGGGCGCGAGGAACAGCGGTTTAACCCCCAGCCGGTCACGCGCCAGAAACAGCGTTTTGTCGGCCAGATCATAGATCGCAAAGGCGAACATACCGGACAGGCGCGGCAGGCAATCCACCCCCCAGCGCTGCCACGCGGCAAGGATAACCTCGCTGTCGCCGTCGGTATGAAACACCGCGCCCTGGGCTGCCAGTTCGGCGCGCAGCTCGCGATAATTGTAGATCTCGCCGTTGAATACCAGCATCGCCCGGCCATCGCTGGACGCCATCGGCTGCGGCGATCCGGCAATGTCGATGATCGACAAGCGGCGATGGCCCAGCCCCACCCCCGGCGCCGTCCACACTGCCGCGCCGTCCGGCCCGCGATGGGCAATCGCATCGCACATCCGTTCCACCCGCAAGGGGTCGACCGGCTTGGGCGTCGTCAAATGAAAAATTCCAGCTATTCCGCACATATCAAGGCCTAACGCACCCCGCCAATGTGGTCCATCCACGCATCAAGCGGCGCGGCGGATTGGCGAAACGCGGCGATGGACTGCTCTGGCGATTGCTCGCGCGGGGCAGGCCCGCGCTTTTCCGCCGACAGGATCAGCAACATCGTCGGTCGGGCGCGCAACAGCAGGCGGTCGGCGATGTTGGCCAGCTTAAGCCTGATGTTGCTCCCGGTCAGCAGGGTGCCGGTGCGATAGCGGGTTTCCGCCAGCCGCTCGGTGCCGCTGCGCGACAGCAGGCGGTCAGTGCGGGCATCGACCACTTCCGGCCCCGGCGCGAGCCATGACCACGGCGTGTCGGGCGTCAGCGCGCCCTGCCCGAACCCGCCAGCCTCACGCCCATCCGACTGGCCGGAATAGAGCGCATAGAACACGTCGACTTCGTGCCCCTTGCTGTCGGCATAGCTGCCGAGCAGACGGTGATTGGCCCCGCCAGCACGCGGTTGCCACGGGGTTCTGGGTTTATAGTCAACGCGGTGCCAGCCGGGCACTTCGGGCAGGAAAATCTGCCCCGCCAAGGATGCGCTCAGCCGGTCGGCGGCATAGGCCCAGCCCTGCGCGATCAAGGCCAGAACGGCGATCAGTGCCAGCGCCCGGCCTTGGCCAATGCGCAGACCTTCCAGCCGGGTCAGCAGCGGCGAGGTTTCGATGCCCGCCACATCAACCAGCACGGCATCCGGCGCGCGGTCAAAAAACCGCCAGCCCATCGCGATCAGCAGCGAAATCACAAACGCGAAAAAGAACCAGCCGTAGATCACGTGATCAATGCCGGTCGCGGCTTCGGCGCCCTTGTACTGCGCGATGAAGATCGTCCCCCATGCGCGCACCCCATTGGCGAGGATCGGCAAGGCAATCGCCAGTCCCATGAACGCCGCTCGGCGCGGCCTTGTGGCAAAACACACGCCGCAAACCAGCACGCCAAAGGCCACCATGGCGATCAGGAACTTCACCCCCGAACAGGCCTCTGCCACTTCAAACAGTCCGGCAGGTGTGTTGATGAACACACCGTCGATTAACGCCGGAATGTGCGTCAGGTGGACCAGCGCAATGGTGATATGCGCGGTAATCAGCTGTAACGGCGCGATCAGTTCGTCGCCCATCGGCACCAGAAAAATCATGTAGAACAGCGGGAAGGCCAACGCAGCGCCCGCTTTCGGTCCCAGCATCGCCAGTGTCACCGCGACCAGCACCGCCACCGCGCCAAGCTGACGGGCGAGGTCCAGCCCGGAAAACGCGCCCAGCACCCAGAACAGCAGCGCCCAGACTAGCAGGGCCAAACCCGGCCACCACGGCTGCGGGTGCAGCAACTGCAACTGCGGCCAGCGCTGCCACACCAGCCAGCCAAGGATCGCCGGCACCAGCAGCACATGCGTATACGTCGAACTGTTCCACCACTGCCCGGCCATCGCTGCCCAGTCGGTTGCGAACAGCAGGATCAGCCCGGCCCAAGCGGCGGCCAGCGCGATCACCGGCTTGCGCCAATGGTCCGGCAGGACCAGGGCTTCCGCCCGAAAGGCCCGTTCAAGCAACATCGCGGACCGCTGGTCCGACCGGTCCGATCAGGTCAGGCAGGCCCGCCAGCACCGCATCCCAATTGCGGTGCCGCTCGACAAAGCGCCTCGCGGCCAGGCCCATCGTTACCGCGCGCTGGCGATCACGCAGCAGCGCTATGACGAGGCTGGCGATCTGCTCGTCGGTTTCTCCAACCGCGATCTCGCGGCCCGGTTCAGCGCCGATACCAGTTGCCGCGCCGGTTGAGGCAACGACGGGCATGGCCATCGCCATCGCCTCCAACACCTTGTTCTGCACCCCGCGTGCGATTTCCAGTGGCACCAGCGCGAGGTCGGCGGCGCGGAGCCACGCGGGCATGTTGTCCACCCGGCCCCACACCTTGCAGCCGTTAACTCCGTTCAGTTCCAAGACTTCCGCAGTCGGCTTGCGGCCAACAATGTGCAGGCTGGCATCGGGAAAAGCGGTGCGCACTTTAGGCATGATCCGCCGCGCGGCGCGCAACACGGCGGCGACGTTGGGCGCATAGTCCATCTGGCCGGAGAAGATCAACTTTGGGCCGGGAATACTCGCCAGTTCCGGTTGCGGGGCAACCGCGAAGGGATCGAATTGACGCAAGTCTATGCCATTGCGCAGCACGCCGATCTGCGCGCCTTGCCGTTCCAGCGCGGTCAGACGGGCCGCAAACAGCGCGGCTTCCTCGTCAGAGATCAACAGGCTGGCATGGGCGCGGCGGACCAGACGCGCTTCCTCAGCGCGCAAATGCCGCGCCTCGCGCCAGTTCACCCAGCGCGAGGGCCAGTGGCCGGACTTGGCATAGGCAGCGAACTTGGCAGAATCCGCGTCCACGAAATCGAGGATTACGCGGCCTGCGAAGTCCACCGGGACATACTGGCCCATCTGGCCGGAAAACACGTAGATTGCTGAAATCGTGTTATTCTGGATAGTCTCGTTGATGAAATCTGCCAGCTTGGGATCGTGAAATGCAGTCAGGCTGACGGGCGAGCGGCTCACCAAGGCTTCAAGCCCGGCGCGCATCAAAGGCTTGCGCCGGTGGATCAGGCGGTAGCTGGCGGCGACAGCGGCAAGGTCGGCTTCTGCCGCAGCGTCTGCCTCGTCATCGGCAAAGGTCGCGACATGAACCGGCGCGAGGCGGGCGAGACGGTTCAGGACATGGTGCGAGCGGATCTTGTCGCCGCGATCGGGCGGGAAAGGGATGCGGTGCGCGATGAACAGGATGTCGCTCATCCCAGCCCCCGCGCGATCCACGGCCCTAGCCGGTTAGCCAGCGGCAGTGGCAGGCGCCGCCACAGCGCGATCTGCGCGGCATGTTTGGCGCTGGTCGGGTCGGCGTCGCGGCGCGTGGCTCCGGGCGCAGTCCATGCGGCATAGGCGAGCGGTTCGGGTGTGAACCCCCAATTGCGCTTGAAATCATAAGCGCCGCTGCCGGTCTTGGAGCGGCCAAAGTCGAATGCCGTGCAGCCGCGTTGGCGGGCGTGGCGCATCAGTTCGAAATACATCCGGTCATTGGCGCGCAGCCGCCGAGCCTCCCACGTGCCGCCGCCCCAATAGGGCAGCACCGCGCCGCGATGGTACAGCGACAGGACGCTGGCGACGGGCTTGCCATTATTGCGGACTGTCAAAATATCAGCGTCCGCACCAAACTGATCGAGCACCGCTTCAAACAGCGCACGCGGGAACACTGGCGTTCCCAGATTGCGCACTGATTCGGCATAGACCGCGTAATGCGCATCACGGTCGCGCTGGCTGGTGCCAACCTCAACCGTCAGTTCATTTGCCAGCCCCTTGCGCACTTCGGCCCGCTGTTTGCGCGGGATGGTGAGTAATTGCGCCTCATCGTCCGCCGCCAGTGGGGTGACAAAACCGCAGTGTGATTCCGTCTTGATCGTCCAGCCGGCGCGTCCCATCGGCAGTTCGCCGCCGCGCAATTCCACCGCCGGGCAGGATCGGCGCAAGGCCAGTTCCTCCAGCGCCGCGAACACCGTGTCCGTGTCTCCCTCGGCGATCAACAGCCCGCCGCCGACTGCAAAACCACTGCTGGCGAGCATTCGTCCGAAGATTGGCGAATGGACGTCGTTGAGCGGCAGGTAAGCGCACAGCCGGTCGCCCCGCTCACCCAACAAAGCGAGCCCCGGATTGCCCGTACCTAGCGCCACAGCACTCAGCCAGACCGGGCGGTGGAACAGCGTAGCGCCGGGGTGGTCAGCCAGAAATCCCTCAATCCGCGCAACTTCCGCCGGATCGGTCAGATCAGCCAGCCGCAGCGCCGTGCGCGCCTGCAGGAAGGGTGCGTTCATGCGGCTTGCCTCATCGGAACGACGCGCGTCGCTTCAATCTCCGCCAAGGCATCCATCCGCCCCCACGCAAAATCGCGCAGCAGCAGCCGCAGTTTGTCGGCCATGACGCCAAGGTTGGTATAGTGCCGCAGGTTTGAGCGCAGCGGTGCATCAGCCACACGGGGCTGGTCGGGATCAACCTCCCACGGGTGGAAATAGAACACGCCGGGTCGCTGGTCGCGATTGTTGACCTGCCCGATTGCCCAGCGTGAGAACGCATAGGGCAGCACCCGAAAAAAACCGCCGCCGCCTGCCGCCAGCCGCCGTCCGGCAATCTCTGCCGTCGTCACCGGAATTTCGATCAGCGGCGCATCAGCCAAGGGCCGGAACGCAAAACGCGGCGCGGCGCGCCAGCCGTAATGGTCGTGCGCAATCGGCGCGACGCTGGAACTGTAGGCATAGCCTTGCTCGGCCAGAACCTCAAACGCCCACGGGGTGCGCTGATCGATGGAAAAGCTCGGCGCGCGATAGCCGGTAACCGCCTGCCCGCTCGTATCCTCAATCACCTTGCGGCTTTTAGCCAGATCCAGCGCAAAAGCCGCTGCCCCCAGCGTGAAAACGCGGGCGTGGTCCCAGCCGTGGCTGGCGATTTCGTGGCCCGATTCCGCAATCCGCCGCATCATCGCGGGATGACGCTGCGCCACCCAGCCGAGGGTGAAAAATGTCGCCTTGACCCCGGCATCGTCAAACAGGGTCAGAATGCGGTCGCAATTACTTTCTACGCGCGATTCGCAGGCGTCCCACTGGTCGCGCGGAATGACGCGCTCAAACGCCCCCACCTGAAACGCCTCCTCGACATCTACCGAGAGGCCATTGATGATCGGTGGGTTAGCCAAGCGAAAAATGCCTTCTGAGTAAGTTCGCGATGACGGACCACGACGGGGTGGTTGCTATGCTGCAATCGACTGGTCGGCTTCCAGCCACTCGACCAGCATCGCCAGCGTGTGCCGCACGGTCTGCTCTTGCTCGATCAAGCGCGTTTCCAGTTCACTGATCCGCTGGTTCAGTGCAGCCAGTTCCGCCGTCGGAGCCTCCGCCACAACCGCCGGTTTTTCCGCCGAGTTGGCCAGTTCCAGCACCGCCTGCTGCAATTCGGCAATCTGCGCGTCGCGCCGAGCCATTTCTTCGGCGAAA
The DNA here is from genome assembly GCA_040004085.1 of Novosphingobium sp. GTDB lineage: Bacteria > Pseudomonadota > Alphaproteobacteria > Sphingomonadales > Sphingomonadaceae > Novosphingobium. The sequence goes on along the minus strand of JBDUBN010000093.1, from coordinate 1,317 downwards.
TCGGGAGCGGGTTCGGCCGGTTCGTCGTCAACCGGTGCAACCTGCACCACCGGACGCGACAGTGGCTGCGGTGCTGAGACGGTTACCGGACGCGGACGCCGGGTGCTGAGCGGCAGTGCGTTGTCGTCAGCCAGTTCGCTCAGCACTTGTTGCAGCAGGCTGGCGTCGATCCGCGTGCGCTCTTCCACCGCGCCCAGCAACAGCAGGCGGTTGAAAATCTGGTTGATCCGGCGCGGGACACCGCCGCTGGCGGCATAGAGTTCGGTAAACACGCGCTGGTCGAAATTGGGGTTACCCTTCCAGCCGACGCAGCTCAGCCGGTGCTCGACATAGGGCTGCACTTCAGCAGGCTCCATCGCGTCGAGATGGTGCGCGGCAATCACCCGCTGGCGCAACTGCTCCAGCATCGGACTGTGCTGCAGGGTATCGCGAAATTCGGGCTGGCCCAGCAGCAGCGTCTGCAACAGCGGATGCGCGCCAAGCTGGAAGTTTGACAGCATGCGCAGTTCTTCCAATGCGCTGACCGACAGGTTCTGCGCCTCGTCCACCACCAGCAGGCAGCGCCGACCGGCACGGGCTTCCTCGTGCAGAAAACCTTCGATGGCGCCCAAAGCGGCGGCCTTGTCGTGCCCGTCGATCATCAGGCCGAACGCTTGTGCGACGACGTGGATGATCTCCTCACCGTCAAGCGCGCTGGTGACGACTTGCGCCGCTGTCAGCCGGGCCGGATCGATGGTGGCCATCAGGTGCGCGACCAACGTCGATTTGCCCGCGCCAACCTCGCCGGTGATGACGACAAAACCTTCGCCCTGCGCCAGACCATAGCTGAGATAGGACAGCGCCTTGCGGTGTGTGCCGCTCTCAAAATAGAATGCGGCGTCCGGCGTCAGCTGGAATGGGCGCCCTGTCAGCCCGTAAAAGTCGTCAAACATCCCCGTTACTCCGTCTAACCGATCAGAATGAATAGCGCACGCCCAGCAGCGCCGATGCCGACCAAACGTCGGCCAATGCCTGCTGGTTGATCCCCTCGATCCCCAGCGCCGCCGTGGCGGTGAGGTTATCGGTGAGATTGCGATTATATGCTCCGCTGGCGCCGAATGCGCTGCCACTGCCCGCCAGACCGATGCTGGTGTCAAACCACTTGGCCCAGACATTGGCGCCGAACGACGAGCGAACGTCGATCCGCCCGCTCACGGTGCCGGAAATCCACCAGTTCTCGTCCGTCAGGCCATTGGCCGAGGCCAGCACCGTGCCGGGTGCGGCGATGAACTTGCGGCGATCATAACCCGCGCCAATGCTTGCCTGCAGTCGGCCCAG
>JBDUBN010000452.1:0-2520 GCA_040004085.1 Novosphingobium sp. | reverse complement strand
TCGGGCTTCAGGTCAGTCACCGTGCGGCCGGGTACGTTGTAAAGGACGATCGGCAATTCGCAGTTCTCGGCAAGGTAGGAAAAGTGCGCCAGCAGTCCGGCCTGGCCGGGTCGGTTGTAATAAGGCGCAACCACCAGCGCCGCCTTGGCCCCGCACTTGGCGGAAAAGTTCATGTGTAGCGCGGCATTCATGGTGTCGTTGCTGCCGCAGCCCGCGATCACCGGCACACGCCCTGCGGCCTGCTCGATGCACACTTCGATGACGCGGTGATGCTCCGCATTCGACAGAGTCGAGTTCTCACCGGTGGTGCCGCACGGGACCAGCGCCGATGATCCGCTTTCTATCTGCCAGTCCACCAGCTTGCGGAATGCGGGCTCGTCAAACGATCCACCGCGAAAAGGTGTAACAAGTGCCGGAATCGAGCCGGAAAACATGGACAAATTCCTGTCAGTTAGCCCAAAGAGGAACAGCGCCGAGATTGTGCCGCGCCTGATCGTTGGCCGTTTGTATAGTTCGTTGTTCAGCGCCTGATAAGGAGCCTTTGGCCAAAATGTCCAGCATGGTCCGCACTGCAAATTCCCGAGCCCGAATTTTGGGAATGCTGCTGGGCGCCGCGATTATCGTGCCTGTTGCCGCGCAAACCGTCGCGGTTCCGGTGATTCAAGCGCTTCCGCCGGGCTATAATGGCCCCTCGGTTGTCCCGACCGCGACCCCGGCCACGATCCAGATGATCGGCAAGGGCGGCGAGTGGGACGAGGCGCGGGCGCGCTTGCGGCTGGGCGGGCCGACGCAGATGGCGCAGGCGATTGACCGCTGGCGGCAATTGACCAGCGTTGAAGGCCAGGGATTCGCCGAACTGTCGGGATTCCTGCTCGCTTACCCCGGTTTTCCGGATGAGGAAAAGCTGCGGCGCAAGGCTGAGGCGGCGCTCGAACGATCCGGCGCTGAGCCATCGCGAATCGCCGCCTATTTTGATCGGGTGCCGCCGCTGACCAACGGAGGGCGCGCGCAATTTGCGCTGGCGTTGGGCGCGATCGGGCGCGGTGATGCCTTGGCTCAGGCCATGGCGGCATGGCGCGGCGGCGTGGTGAGCGATGCGGCCGAACCGGCGCTTGCGGTTATGCTGGCAGGCCGCACCACGCCCGCCGATCAGGACGCACGCATGGATGCGCTGCTGTGGGCCGGGGCCAATGCGCAGGCAGCACGGCAAATCGTCAACGTCTCAGGCGAAGCGCGCGAGGTGTTTACGGCGCGGCTGGCGGCCTTGCAGGGCAACACGCCCTATGACGCTGGCTATGTCGCTCCGGCTGCGGCGCTGAACGACACCGGCTGGATCTATAACCGCGCCCGGCAGCTTGGCCGATTGGGCCAGAATCAGGCGGCGGGCGCGATGCTGGCGATCCGCGCGCCGCTGAGCAAACTGCCGACCGATCTGGCGAAGTGGGTCGATCTGCAACTTGACGCCGCAAGGGCAACCGATGGGCACACCGCGATGATGATCGCGGGCAAGATCGATGACGGCTTCGCCCCCGGCACCGATGTCAGTCGGCTGGGCTTTGGCCTGCGTGACAATTACACCTCGCTGATGTGGCTGGCGGCGAACAAGGCGCTGAACTCGCTGGGCGAACCACGCGCGGCGGCTTCGCTGTTCTGGCGCTATGCCACCGCCGCGCGCACGCCGCAGACCCGCTCAAAGGGGTTCTACTGGGCCGGACGAGCCATTGTTGCCGCCGGTGAGCCTGACGCTGCCAAGCGCTATTTTGAGGCCGCCGCCGCATATCCTGATCAGTTCTATGGCCTGTTGGCGCTGGAGCGACTGGGCCGCCCGATACCAAAGCTCGATTCCCTGCCGAAAGCGACACCGTCGCTGGACGAACAACGCGCCTTTTACGCCAAGCCGATCACCGCTGCAGTCCGCGAAGTCGCGCGCGAAGCCGATTGGCCAACCGCCGTGCGTTTCTTTCGCGAGATCAGCGAACAGGCGGTGACAGAGGGCGATCACGTGCTGGTCGCCAACCTTGCCCGCGATCTGGGGCGCCGCGATCTGGGGGTGATCCTTGGCCAGTCAGCGCACACTGACGGCTTCGGCAACTTCCGCAGCATATCGTTCCCGCTGATCCCGGTGCCGCAGGGCAGCGACTGGACGATGGTGCATGCCATCAGCCGTCAGGAAAGCCAGTTCGCCGCCAACGCCGTCAGCCACGCCGGAGCGCGCGGACTGATGCAGCTGATGCCCGCCACCGCGCGGCAAGAGGCTGGCAAGATCGGGCTGTCATACGATCAATCCGCACTGATCGCCGACCCCAGCTTTAATCTGCGACTGGGCGACAGCTTTTTCGCCGGACTGATGCGCTATTACGGCGGCAGCTATCCGCTCGCCGTCGCCGGATACAACGCTGGCCCCGGCAACGTAAACAAATGGCTCCGCGCCAACGGCGACCCCCGCACCGGCGCCGTCGACTGGATCGACTGGATCGAACGCATCCCGATTTCGGAAACCAGAGGCTATGTCCAGCACGT
>JBDUBN010000451.1:0-2524 GCA_040004085.1 Novosphingobium sp. | reverse complement strand
GCCGCCGAACGGCTGGCGCAGGCCGTGCTCGATCAGGAAACCGTCACCATTTACGGCGACTATGACGTCGACGGCGCGACCAGTGCGGCCCTGCTCATCCGCCTGCTGCGCGCGCTGGGCTTGGCCGCGCACTATTACATTCCCGACCGCCTGCTCGAAGGCTACGGACCATCGGGCGAGGCGCTGGTGCGGCTTGGGCAGCAGGGCAGCAGTCTGATCGTCACCGTCGATTGCGGGGCGATGGCGCATGAGGCGCTGTCGATGGCCCGCACGTCAGGCGTCGACGTGATCGTTGTCGACCACCACAAGTGCTCAGCCGAACTGCCGGAGGCGCTGGCACTGGTGAACCCCAATCGGCTCGACGAAAGCGATCTCGCCGCCGCGCACGGCCATCTGGCAGCGGTCGGCGTGGCCTTCCTGCTTGCCGTGGCAACCGTCCGCACGCTGCGCCAGCGCGGCTTCTTTGCTGACCGCAAGGAGCCTGACTTGTTCGCCCTGCTCGATCTGGTCGCTCTGGGCACCGTGGCCGATGTTGCGGCGCTGCACGGGCTGAACCGGGCAATGGTCGCCCAAGGGCTCAAGATTATGGCCAAGCGCGACAACATAGGCATGGCCGCGCTGATCGACGCCAGTCGCTTGTCCCGCCCGCCGACGTGCAGCGATCTGGGCTTCGCGCTCGGCCCGCGCGTCAATGCCGGTGGCCGGGTCGGCGAATCGACGCTCGGCGTGCGGTTGCTGACCACATTGGATGCCGACGAAGCGCAAGACATCGCCGCGCAGCTTTCCCGCCTCAACGAAGAACGGCGCGGGATCGAGTCGATTGTGCAGGAAGCCGCCGAGGCGCAGATCGACCGTCAACACAATCGCGCGGTACTGGTCGTCGCCGGAGCAGGCTGGCACCCCGGCGTGATCGGCATTGTTGCGGGGCGCATCAAGGAAAAGACCGGCAAGCCCTGCCTCGTCATCGCGCTGGATGCTGATCCTGATGGCAACGGCAAAGGCTCTGGCCGCTCGATCACCGGTGTCGATTTAGGCGCGGCGATCATGGCCGCGAAGGAAGCTGGCTTGCTGATCGCGGGCGGCGGGCACGCGATGGCCGCCGGACTGACCATGGCCCCGGACAAGCTCACCGCGCTGTCTGACTGGCTGGACGAGCGACTGGGCGCGACGGTCATCGCCGCGATGGCCGGGCAAAGCTTGCTGCTCGACCTCAGCCTGACCCCCCGCGCGCTGACTCCGGAACTTATCAACACGCTGGAAAGCGCTGGTCCCTTTGGCATGGGCTGGCCCGCGCCAAAGCTGGCGGTCGGCCCGGTACGGCTGATCAAGGCAGACGTCGTCGGCACCAATCACTTGCGCCTGATCGTGCGCGGCGACGATGGCGGCAGCTTCAAGGCCATCGCCTTTCGCGCTGCCGATTCTGAAATGGGTCAGGCACTGCTAAGCCAAGGCGCAAACCGCAAAATCTGGCTCGTGGGCCGGGCAAAAATCGACGATTGGTCGGCCCGATCGCAAGCGGAACTGCATGTGGAGGACGCCGCATGGGCCGATTAGCATTTATTCGTGCCGACGGGACTTGACCCCCGCGCATACCCCCCTTATTGGCGCGGCCTTGCCAAACAGCACTCGCTGATCTGGCCCCTTCGTCTAGCGGTTAGGACGCGGCCCTTTCACGGCTGAAACACGGGTTCAATTCCCGTAGGGGTCACCATTTTCCCGTGCTAAGCGGGAAATGCAAGCGCAACATCGGCCCCTTCGTCTAGCGGTTAGGACGCGGCCCTCTCACGGCTGAAGCACGGGTTCGATTCCCGTAGGGGTCACCAAGTTTTCAGGCCAAGCCAATCGCTGACAGCCATCACGCGGGCTCCACAAACATGTCGGCATCCAGCGGCGCGAATGCCGGTTCCGCCCAATTGTCCTCTACTGAGCAATTTGAAACGCTGAGCTATCTGGCCAGACTGCGAAAGGTGACGGATCAGCGCGGAGCCTCGATGGGCGCGATACTGTGCTCCCATTCGTGCCGCGCCGGACCGCTCAAGTGATAGATCGAGCGCGGCAACAGGCCGTGACTGACGCGCTCAAACCCGCGCGCGCTGCGACGACGAAAGCGAATCGGGGCCGGTGCGCCGAGCGAAATGCCGACCACATCGGCAAATACCGAACGGTCGCGGTGCCAGCCAATCCCCGCGCCGGGATCGTAACGGGTCAGCAATGCCTGCACCAGATCGCCTTCCCGCAAGCCCGCAAAACCTTCGGCTCGTTCCCTGATGGGATGCAGCCACTCCGGGATTGACGGGGCCGTGGCAAACTGGCCGCTGTCAAAGTCATAAGTCCAGCCGAGCGAAGTGGTCAGGCGCTTGCCGAGCCAACCGTGAAAGCGAAACGGTGCTAGCGTTTCCGCGTCGATATGCGCGAGCAGTTCGGCCTCCTCGGGAACCGTCAGGAACGACGGCGCATAAGCAAACCCCGCCAGCAACGGTTCACCGAACAAGTCGGGCTGATTGTTCAACCGCTCACCCGCCCT
>JBDUBN010000450.1:0-2528 GCA_040004085.1 Novosphingobium sp. | reverse complement strand
CAGCTTGGTCAAATCAAACCCCGGCGGCAGGCCCATGCTGCTCTGGATGCGCTGCATTTCTGCGCCGGACACCGAATCCGCCTTGCCGCGTGCATCGTTGAAGGCCGCGACAATCAGGTCCTCCAGCATCTGCTTTTCCGTCAGTACCATCAGGCTGTCGTCAATCGTCATGCCGATCATGCGGCCCTTGGCGGTGCAGCGGATTTTTACCAGACCGCCGCCGGACACGCCTTCGACTTCGAGTTGATCGAGCTTGGTCTGCGCCTCGCCCATCTGCTTCTGGATGGTTTCGGCGGCTTTCTGGGCGGCCTGGATCATCTCTTCCATCGACTTCATGCTCTGCGGCTCCAATTGCCCTGCCCTTGGCTGGGGGCGGGTTCTTCAACAAATTCTGCGCCCGGAAACGCGGCGAGCGCGGCGGCGACCAGCGGCGAGGCGCGCATGGCGGCGTCGGCGTCAGCTTTCTGCGCCTCGGCCAGTTCGCGCAAGGAAGGCGCGGCCTTGGCATCGCCTTCTGCGATAACAACGCGCTCCACAATCCAGCGTTCCCCGGTGACGCGCAGCAGCGCATCGCGCAGGTCTGGCGCGGGATCCCCGGGATAACCGGGAACCACCTCGAACCGCAGCGTGCCGGGGATCAGTTCAACCACCCGCAGCCAATCGCGCATGATCTGCGCGACACGAAGCTGCCCGGCCTGATCCACCTGCTCACACAGCGCCGCCCAATCGAGCGCCGCCGTGGCAGCGGGAGTTGCGGGAGTGGCCGTGCTGGCAGGAGTCTGAGGTTGCATCCCGCCCGCCAGCACCGCCTGCTCAATCTTGCGCGCCAGAGTGCCGGGATCGGGCAAGTCCGCCGCGTGCTGCACGCGCAGCAGCGCCATCTGCGCCGACGCCAGTGGATCGGGCGCGGCGCGCACCTCGTCATGCCCCTTGAGCAGCAATTGCCACAGCCGGTGCAGCTGCCCCGCGCTCATTCCCTTGGCCCATTCGGCGATGGCCGCGCGTTCCTCAGCCGATGAACCCTCCGGCTCGCTCCGCCCGACTTGCGCCACGGTGATCCGGTGGACCAGTTCCATCTGCGACCGCATCAGCGCCAGCGGCTCCACCCCCAGCGCAAACTGCGCCGCGACCAGATCGAGCAGCGTCGCGGAATCGCCGCCCAGCACAGCCGCCAGCAGCCGGCGCTGCACGCTCTTGTCGGCAAGGCCCAGCATGTCCTGCACGCGCTCCGGGGTCACCCGCCCCTCACCGCCCAGATCGGCATGAGCAATCGCCTGATCGAGGATCGACAGGCCGTCGCGCACCGAGCCTTCGGCGGCCGCCGCGATCATCTCCAGCGCCTCGGCATCAGCGGGCACTTCCTCAGCCGTGCAGACCCGGGCAAAATGCTCGGCCAGCATTGGCGCGGGGATGCGGCGCAAGTCAAACCGCTGGCAGCGCGACAGTACCGTGACGGGCAGCTTGTCGACCTCGGTAGTGGCGAACAGGAACTTCACATGCGGCGGCGGTTCTTCCAGCGTTTTCAACAAGGCGTTGAAAGCATTGCGTGAAAGCATGTGAACTTCGTCGATGATGTAGATTTTATAGCGCGCGGAAACGGCGGAATAGCGCACCGCCTCGATAATCTCGCGCACGTCGTCAACGCCAGTGTGGCTGGCGGCGTCCATCTCGATCACGTCGATGTGCCGACCCTCGGCAATGGCGATGCACGGTTCGCATTGGCCGCAAGGATCAATCGTCGGCCCGCCCTGCCCGTCCGGCCCCACGCAGTTGAGCGCCTTTGCAATCAGCCGCGCGGTCGATGTCTTGCCCACCCCGCGCACACCGGTCATCAGAAACGCATGCGCCAGCCGGTCCCGCCGGATCGCATTGGCCAGCGTCTGGACCATCGCATCCTGCCCGATCAGCTCGGAAAACGTCTGCGGCCGGTATTTGCGGGCGAGAACGCGATAGGGCTGGGTTATGGCGCCGGGGGTGGCGGGAGGCGGCGCAGGAGGCGCTGCGGCAGGCTCCGGCGCGCCAAACAAGGCCGACTGCCCCGCCGCCTCAAGCTCGGCAGCAGTGGGCGCGGCTTCATCATCGCGGTCAGCCGCGTCGTCGCCAAACATATCGGAGGAATCGTCCATCGCGGGCTACTTAAGCTGAGGCGCGGCGATTGTCGAAGGTGATTTCCCCAACTTGCTGCGGAACCGAAGCAAGAACGTTGGTGCGGGGGAAAAAGGAGCCGAGCGACCCGCCGCAATTCGTTGTGGCTGCTTCCTTCCGGACCTGACCAGGTTGGCGAACGCAAACGTCCACCCGACTCCCGGCGCGCCATATGCCCAGCGCGGCGGCTTTTGGCAAGGCATGGAAAGCAGGCATGAAAAACATTGCCAGAAGATTCGCCGCGAAGTCACCAATGACAGGTTGACAACCCCGCCAACCCACCGCTATCGGCCCCCTCCTACCCGGCAGAACGCGCTCTTGCGTTATGTCCCGTGCCCAGATGGCGGAATTGGTAGACGCACCAGCTTCAGGTGCTGGCGCTC
>JBDUBN010000092.1:0-8471 GCA_040004085.1 Novosphingobium sp. | reverse complement strand
GGGGTGGGGGGGCTATAGTGTCTTCTCCTGAAATTGCCTATTGGCCGCGTCCTTAATCCCAAACGGCGGCGGGGGGAAGCGGGGAAGTGGACTCATGTCAACCTGCGGCTTTGCGGCCACAGCGCGTTAGGCGACGACCTTGCGTTTCGGCCCTGAGGCTGGGGTTTGTGCCGCCGCCGACTCGACTTCCTCGCCCGCCGCTGCCAGCAGATGCTCCTCGACCGACTTCTGCCGTTCGGGCTGGGTTATCTTCTCGCCCAGTACGTCGGTGACGTAGAAGGTATCTGCGGCCCGCTCGCCATAAGTGGCGATGTGCGCGGAGTGGACGATCAGCCGCGATTCGAACAGGGCGCGTGCCAGCCGGTTGAGCAAGGCCGGGCGGTCCCGCGCGTTGACTTCGATCACGGTAAACCGGTTGGAAGCGGAATTGTCGAAGGCCACGCGCGGGCGGACGTCAAAGGCATCGGAACGCGGGCGGGCCGGGGGCCGCGCGGCCAGTCCGGGGACCAGCTTGACCCGGTTGGCAAGCGCATCGCCGATCATGGTTTTCAGCCGGGCAAGTTGGCTTTCCTCCATGAACGGGCGGCCGAGCGGGTCCTGAATCAGGAAATTGTCGACCGCTACGCCGTTGCGCGCGGTGTGGATGCGCGCGTCGATGATGTTGCCGCCCGCCAGATGGATACCCCCGGCGATGCGGTAGAACAGCCCCGGATGATCCGCCGCGATCACCGTCACCAGCGTCGCCCCGCGCGCGGCGTAGTATTCTGTGGCGACATGCAGCGCCGCATCCTTGGCCTGTTCGAGCTGGCGAAGGTTCATCGCGATGATGTCCTCCGGCTCGGCAATCCAATAGGCATCGGCAAGCTGCTTGCCGCAGGTTTCGACCAGCGCCGCCTGTGCTCCCAGAACTTCGCTGACGCGCTGCTTCTTGGCGGCGATGCGCTCTGCCCGGCCATGCTGGGCGTGGCCCAGTCGCAAGCGCTCGTCCGCCAGTTCATACAGGTCGCCGAGCAGCTGACGCTTCCAGCTGTTCCACACGCCGGGACCGACCGCGCGGATATCGACGATGGTGACGAGCGTCAGTTGCCGCAGGCGTTCGAGCGACTGGACCACCGCGATGAAGTCGCCAATCGTCTTCCAGTCGGCCAGATCGCGCTTGAACGCGGTGGCGCTCATCAGCAAATGCTGGCGTACGACCCAGCTGACCATCTCCGTCTCGTCCGGATCAAGGCCCAGCCGTGGGCACAGCTTCAGCGCGATTTCGGCGCCCAGCACCGAATGATCGCCTTGCCGTCCCTTGGCGATGTCATGCAACAAGACCGCGACATAGGCGGCGCGGCGCGAACGCAGCAGGCCGATCAGTTCCGACGCCAGCGGATGGTCGGCCTTGTGCTCACCCTTCTCGATTTTGGACAGCAGGCCGATGGCACGAATGGTGTGCTCGTCCACGGTGTAGTGGTGGTACATATCGAACTGCATCTGCGCGTTGACGCGGGCGAAATCGGGCACGAACCGGCCAAAAACGCCGGCCTCGTTCAGCCAGCGCAGCATCGTTTCGGGGTCATGGCGGCTGGTCAGCAGATCAAGGAACAACGCATTGGCGCGCGGGTCCTTGCGCACGTCGGCGTCGATCAGCTTGGCGTCGCGCGCCGCCAGCCGCATGGCGGTGGGGTGGACAGCCAGGCCATTCCGGTCAGCCAGCACGAAAATCTCGATCAGCCGCACCGGATCGCCCGCGAACCAGTCGTCGCTCGGCACATTGATCTTGCCGCTGACCACCGGATAGCCCTCAAGCTTTCTCGGCCGGTCGCGGAAGCCCGCCAGTAGCCCGCGCCGCTGTTTCTTGGCGAACTGTTCGTCCAATTGGGCGAGGAACACGCCGGTCAGGCTACCGACCTGCTTCGCCTGCAGGAAGAAATACTGCATGAACCGCTCGACCGCGCTTTTGCCGGGGCGGTCGGAAAACTGCATTCGCGAGGCAACTTCGCGTTGCAGATCGAAGGTCAGCCGGTCTTCGGCGCGGTTGGTGATGGTGTGCAAATGGCAGCGCACCGCCCAGAAAAAGTTCTCGGCCCGGCGGAAGGCGCGGTATTCGTCAGCAGTCAGCAGGCCGACGTTCACCAATTCCGACGCATCGCGGACCTTGTGGATGTATTTGCCGATCCAGTACAGCGTATGCAGATCGCGCAGACCGCCCTTGCCCTCTTTGATGTTGGGCTCGACGACATAGCGGCTGTCACCCTGCCGCTTGTGGCGTTCGTTGCGCTCTTCCAGCTTTTCGGCGACGAACTGGCGCTCTGTCCCGGCGACAACTTCGGCTTGAAACCGCCGCTGCGCCTCGTCAAACAGGTTCTGATCGCCCCAGACATAGCGGCCTTCGAGCAAGGCGGTGCGGATCGTCAGATCGCTTTTGGCCATGCGGACCATGTCGTCGAGCGAGCGGCTGGAATGGCCGATCTTCAGGCTCAGATCCCACAGGAAATAGAGCATGCATTCGATCACCTGCTCGCACCAGCTGGTCTGCTTGCCCGGCGTCAGGAAAGCGATGTCGACGTCCGAATGCGGCGCCATCTCGCCCCGGCCATAGCCGCCGACGGCCATGATCGTGATGCGCTCGCCCGTGGTGCGGTTGCTGGCGCGGTAAACGTCGCCGACGACGTGATCGTGGATCACCCGCACCAGTTGATCGACCAGAAACGCCTGTGCCGCCGCACATTCCGCGCCTGCGGATGGCTTTTCCAGCAAGCGCCGGGCGATTTCATCGCGTCCGGTGGCCAAGGCGGCGCGCAGCAGTTCCACCACCACCGGCCGTGCGCGTTCGGCGCCCTTGTCGGCTACGGCGTCGTGGATGGCGGCGGCAAGCTGGCGGCGCTCGATGATCGCGCGCTGGTTGGCAATGCGAATGGAAGTCAAACTGCGGGTCCGGTTATTTGAGGTAAGTTATGTTTGAGTCCACTGGGCCGCGTAACGCGCCCGTAATGCGCGCTTATCAACCTTTTCAGTGCCAAGTCGCGGTAGTTTAGCAGTTTCCTCCCAGAAGCGCACCGGTATCTTGTACGGCGCGAGCCTCGTTCCCAGAAATTCCCGCAAGTCTTCTGCGGACAGCACCGCGCCGGGCCGGGCGACGAACACGGCCACCGGAACTTCGCCCAACCGCTCGTCGGAAAGGCCGAACACGCTGGCTTCGGCCACGCCCGGATGGCTGTAAAGCGCGGCCTCGACCTCGCTCGCGGCGATATTCTCGCCGCCGCGAATGATGATGTCCTTCTTGCGGTCGACGATGAACAGATAGCCGTCGCGATCGAGATAACCGAGATCGCCGGTGCGGAAAAAACCGTCCGAGGTGACCGCCGCCGCCGTCGCTTGCGCGTTGCGCCAATAGCCGGTGAAGTTGGCGATTGAGCGGATTGCCACTTCACCGACCTCTCCCTGCGGCAGGTGCGCGCCTTCGTCGTTCAGTATCGCAACTTCAACCAATGGTCTGCTCGCCGGGCCGGTGCTGCCCGGTTTGTCCATATAATTCTGGTTGAAATTGCCGCAGCCGACGCCGTTGGTTTCGGTCAGGCCATAGCCGAGGATGGGATAGGCGTGCGGCAACGCATCCCGGATGACATGGACGTGTTCGACCGGACGCGGCGCGCCGCCAGCCGCAAACGTAACGCAACTGCTGAGGTCGTACCGGTCGCGATCCGGGTGCCGGGCGATCTCGAAACTCATCAGCGGGACGCCGACGAAATAGGTGACATGCTCGGCCGCGATCAGCCGGATCGCCTCGGCCGCGTCCCACTTTTCCATCAGCACCAGCTTGCGGCCAAGGATGAAGCTTTGCAGCAGCAGCACCACTTCGCCGGTAACGTGGAACAGCGGCACGGCCACCAGCGCGCAGGGCTGGACGGTCGGCGCCTCACCCCGGTTGGCAAGGTAGGTGTAAGTCATCAGCGTTTGCGCGGCATAGCTCATCGCGCCGTGGACCACCCCGCGATGGTCGGAAACCGCGCCCTTGCACTGCCCGGTCGAGCCGGAGGTAAACAGGATCGAGGCGAGATCATCCGGGCCGAGCGGCGGCAGTTCGGCGGTTCCTGCGTCCATCAGTGGGGCCAGTCCGAGGCGTGGATCGCCATGTTCGAACACCACCACACTGGCGCTGTGTTCAAGCCCGCCGATGCGCGCGGCACGGGGCGGATCGGCAAGGATCAGCGTGCATTCGGACAGTGCGATCGCCCCGGCCATCTCCTCCGTTGTCCACCAGCCGTTGAGCAACGTCGCGCAGCCGCCCGCCATCAGCACTGCCATATAGGCGATGATCCAGTTGGCCGAATTGCGCGCGGCGATGCCCACGCGGTCGCTCACCTGCACGCCGTGCCGAGCGACAAGGCCGATTGCGGCTTCCCGCGCCAGTGCGTGAACTTGCGCAAACGTCAGCCGCAGGTCGCCATCGACCAAATACACGAGGTCGGCATGCTGGGCGCAATAGTGATCGAACAGAGCGGGCAGATGGGGCGGTGCGCCCTTCAGCACCGGCAAGTCGCGGCCAAAGCGGTGCAGGGTGGTCGTTTCTAGCGGACCGCCGGGCGCAGTCAGCGCGTCCATGGCGGCGCTCAGATCAAGGTCGAGTTCGCTCGCCATTCCCTCTCCCGCTCCTACCGGGTTGCGCCCGCGTTTCTCCACAGCCAGTTCCATCGCGGCGCGCGCTGTGCCAGAAGCATGTTCCTATCGGGTTCTACGGGGTTAGCGTCTTGCTGTCACTATCACTTGCCGCTGCCGCCGCGGTTGCGGTTCATGAGCCGATCCAGTGGCTTGATCTGGGACTGACGCGGGGCATAGACCTCGGCTTTTTCACGCTGCGCTGGTACAGCCTGGCCTATCTGGCGGGGATTATCCTGGCCTATTACACGGTGTCGCGGATGATCCGTCAGCCGGGCGCACCACTGGCGCAGCGTCACGCGGACGATTTGTTTTTCTACTGCACGCTGGGCGTCATTCTGGGCGGACGGCTGGGCTATGCGACGTTCTATACCGGCGGCGATACCGGCATTCCCAGCTTGTGGGCGCATCCCGCCGACTTGCTGAAGTTATGGCAGGGCGGCATGAGTTTTCACGGCGGCTTGATCGGCGTCACGCTGGCGATGGCCTGGGTATCGTGGCGGGAAAAGTTGAACCTGCTGCGGGTGTGCGATTACGTTTCGGTCGGCGTGCCGTTCGGCATGATGTTCGGGCGATTGGCGAATTTCGTCAATGGCGAGCTGTGGGGCCGGGTCGCCGGACCGGACGTGCCGTGGGCGATGGTGTTCCCCGATGGCGGACCGCTGCCGCGCCACCCCAGCCAGCTTTATGAAGCCGCGCTGGAAGGTCTCGCGCTGGTTATCGTGATGCAACTGCTGTTCTGGAAAACCCGCGCCCGGTTCCGCCCCGGCTTGCTGGTCGGCACATTCGGCGCTGGCATTGCACTGGCACGGTTCGTGGTTGAATTCTTCCGCGAACCCGACGCGCAATTGCACGAATTTGCCGAACGGAGCGGGCTTTCGATGGGCCAGTGGCTCACTCTGCCGATGATCGCCATCGGCCTGTTCCTGCTGATCCGTGCCTTGCTGCGCCCGCCGCTGGGAACAGGCGTCAAGCCCGCCAAATGAGCGACTAAATGAGCGACCAAATGAGCGAACCATCGCCGCTCTCGACCATATTCCAGCGGCTGATCGCCCATGGCGGTCCGATCAGCGTGATGCATTATATGGGCGAGGCGAACGCGCGCTATTACAACTCACGCGACCCGCTGGGCGAGGCGGGGGACTTCATTACCGCGCCCGAAATCAGCCAGATGTTCGGCGAACTGATCGGGCTGTTTCTGGCTGACATCTGGATTCGCGCAGGCCGCGAGGAGCCGGTGCACTACGTCGAACTTGGCCCCGGTCGGGGAACTCTGGCGCGCGACGCCTTGGCGGCGGCCAAGCGCTATGGACTGGAGCCGCGCGTCCACTTCGTCGAAACCTCAACCGCGCTCAAGGACGTGCAACTGGGCATGGTTCCGGGCGCGTTCTGGCATGACGACCTGTCGACTATTCCGCCATATGGTCCGGTGCTGATCGTCGCCAACGAGTTCCTTGATGCCCTGCCGGTGCGGCAACTGGTGCAGACCGAGGACGGTTGGCGCGAGCGGATGGTCGATTTCCAGCAGGGCTGCTTTGTGCCGGTGGCCGGGCATACCCCGATGGACCCCGCCGTACCGCCCCCGCGCCAGAACGCCGCGCAGGGCACGATAATCGAGACTTGTCCCGGCGCTGCGGCCATCATTTACGAAGTCGCCGGACGCTTGGCCGAACAAGGCGGCGCGGCGCTGTTCATTGACTATGGCCACGATACCCCGCGCGACGGATCAAGCCTGCAAGCCGTGCGCGCCCACCGCAAGGTCGATCCGTTCAGCGCGCCCGGAGAGGCTGACCTTACCGCCCATGTCGATTTCGCCACGCTGGCCGCCGTGGCCCAATCGCGCGGCTGCCGCTGGCTCGGTACGGTCACACAGGGGCGCTGGTTGCGCTCTCTCGGCATAGAGGCGCGCGCCGATGCGCTGGCGGGAGCGGCACCGGATCAGGCCAGCGCCATCCACGCCGCCATGGACCGGCTGATCGGCGAAGGCCAGATGGGCGCCCTGTTCAAGGTCATGGGCCTGACCGCGCCGAACTGGCCGGACGGGGCAGGGTTTTAGGTGACATTTTCCGCGCACCGCGACATAGCAAATCGACTTGAATCACAGCAGTTAGGGCGCAGATGACGCGGCAATATTTCGGCACCGATGGCATTCGCGGGCGGACCAATGCCGGGGTGATGACCGCGCAGATCGCGATGAAAGTCGGGCAGGCGGCGGGAACGCATTTCCTGCGCGGCAGCCATAAGCACCGCGTGGTGATCGGCAAGGACACCCGGCTTTCGGGCTATATGCTGGAAAACGCGATGGTCGCCGGGTTCACCAGCGTTGGCATGGACGTCGTGTTGCTCGGCCCGATGCCGACCCCGGCGGTGGCGCTGCTGACGCGGGAACTTCGCGCCGACGTCGGCGTGATGATCTCTGCCAGTCACAACCCTTATGAAGACAACGGCATCAAACTGTTCGGCCCCGACGGCTTCAAACTGTCGGACGAGGACGAACTGACAATTGAGGCGATGCTGAGCCAGGACTTGCCGCTCGCCGCATCGGAAGACATTGGCCGCGCCCGCCGGATAGAGGACGCGCGCGGGCGCTATATCCACGCGGTGAAGAAATCGCTGCCGGACAATGTGCGGCTCGATGGCCTGAAGATCGTCATCGATTGCGCCAATGGCGCGGCGTATCAGGTCGCCCCGTCGGCGATGTGGGAACTGGGCGCGGAAGTGTTGACCGTCGGCGTGACCCCCAACGGCAAGAACATCAACGACAAGGTCGGCTCCACGCACCTCGATCTGATAAAGGAAACCGTGGTCGCATCGGGCGCGGACATCGGCATCGCGCTGGACGGTGATGCCGACCGGCTGATCGTGGTCGATGAAAAAGGCCAGACGGTCGACGGCGATCAGATCATGGCGCTGATCGGCTGCCAGATGGCGGCTAGTGGTCATTTGCGCGGCGGCGGCGTTGTGGCGACGGTGATGTCGAATCTGGGGCTGGAACGCTATCTGGCAGCGCAAGGCCTGCCGCTTGTTCGCACTGCTGTGGGCGACCGCCACGTGCTCGAAAGGATGAAGGCGGACGGCTACAACGTCGGCGGTGAGCAATCGGGGCACATGATCCTGCTCGATCACGCGACCACCGGCGATGGCACCGTGGCGGCATTGCAAGTGCTGGCGGCGCTGGTGCAATCGGGCAAAAAGGCCAGCGAACTGCTGCACTTGTTCGATCCGGTGCCGCAATTGCTCAAGAACGTTCGGTTTTCGGGTGGCAAGCCGTTGGAGGTCGACAACGTCAAGGCGGTAATCGCCAAGGCCGAGGCGCAACTGGCAGGCCGGGGCCGGCTGGTCATCCGCCCGTCCGGCACCGAACCGGTGATCCGCGTCATGGCCGAGGGCGATGATGCGGCGGAGGTTGAATCCGTAGTCGATGCGATCTGCGACGCGGTGAAGGCGGCGGTCTGATGGCTCTGGAAATGCGCCCCGATTGCGAACGCTGCGGCTGCGATCTGCCTGCCGAAGCCTCCGGCGCGTTCATCTGCAGTTTTGAATGCACGTTCTGCGCGGAATGCGCCGACGCTGTGGACGACCGCTGCCCCAATTGCGGCGGTGAATTGATGGACCGGCCGACCCGCACCAAGGCGCTGCAAGCCAAGGTGCCGCCGTCAAGTGTGCGGAAATTCAAGGGGTGAGGTGGGCGCGCGTGCTTCGACAGGCTCAGCATGAGCGGGGTTTTTCTTGGAACTATAACCCACACCCGCTCATCCTGAGCTTGTCGAAGGACACGCGCAACATCGGCCCTACACCATGACCCCGCCGCGCATCCTGACCATTGC
>JBDUBN010000091.1:0-8480 GCA_040004085.1 Novosphingobium sp. | reverse complement strand
GAGTCCGCGCACTCCGCCCCGCCAATGCAGCGCGCAGCGATCAATTTTGAGGAACTGTTCGGCCGCAAGCTGCCGATCTGGGCTGGCGGCATCACGCTGGCCATCGCTGGGGTGCTGATCGTCAAATATGCCATCGACGCTGGCTTGTTCGGGCGCATCTTCACCCCCGGCGTGCAAGCAATCTGCGGGTTTCTGTTCGGCCTTGGGCTGATCGCCGGAGCCGAATGGGCGCATCGTCAGCGCGACAAGGTCAATGATCCGCGCGTCAGTCAGGCGCTGTCAGGGGCAGGGATTTCGACGCTTTATGCCGCGCTGCTGGTGGCGGCGAATGTCTATCATCTGATTTCGCCGCTTACCGCCTTCCTTGGTCTTGCGGCGGTGACTGTGGGTGCGCTGTGGCTTTCGCTGCGGCATGGCATGCCCAGTGCGCTGCTGGGGCTGGCAGGCGGCCTTGCCGCCCCGGCGCTTACCGTGGGCATGGACGCAAATGTGCCGATGCTGGCGACTTATCTGGGCTTTACCATTGCCGGATTGGTCGGTGTCAGCCGTATCCAGCGGTGGCCATGGCTGGCGGCGTTCGCGCTGCTGGGCGGTGCTGGCTGGAGCCTGTGGCTGATCCTTGCCGGACAGGCGCTGACCGTGCTGGGATCGCTGTCGATCGGCGGGTTCGTCCTGCTGCTCGCCATTGCCGCGCCGCTGGTCGCCTTCCGCGAGGCCGGGGCAGCACTTTTGCGCACGGTGGCGGCGATTGTCGGCGCGGTGCAACTGGCTATCCTGGTGGCCATAGGTGGTTACGATCCGCTGCACTGGGGCATTTTCGTGCTGATCGCCGCTGCTGGACAGTGGCTGGCATGGCGTGAACGCGATTTTGCCATTGTGCCAACCATAGGCGCGGCGCTGTCAGTCCTACTGTTGATGTTATGGCCAAACCCGAGCGGCGATTGGCTAGCAACCTTCGCCTTGTCGCTGGCAGCTATCCATGCCCTGCCATTGCTGGTGCGGCTGTGGCAGCAACCGCCCGTGCGGCAACGCGCTGTGGAATTGAGCGCTATCGCCATGGCCGCGCCGCTGATCATGTGGCGGCATTACCCGGCGGA
This sequence comes from Novosphingobium sp., assembly GCA_040004085.1. GTDB lineage: Bacteria > Pseudomonadota > Alphaproteobacteria > Sphingomonadales > Sphingomonadaceae > Novosphingobium. The sequence goes on along the minus strand of JBDUBN010000091.1, from coordinate 7,383 downwards.
CGACATGATGATCGCGATGGCGGCGGCGGGCGGCGGCCTGCTGGCGCTGATCGGCGCGGCGAGTGGGTGGAAGGCCGCTGATCGCCTGGACGACAGCCGCTTTGCCTTGTTGCTGGCGACTGCTGGCGGATTGCTCGTGCTCGCTGCGTGGTCTGCTTGTCCGCATTGGCAGATTCCGCTGTGGAGCGGGGCGATTGCGCTGGCGCTGCTGTTCCTGTCACGCCCCGCTGCGGATTGGCGGATTGAGCCGCTGGCCGCCGCATTCTCTGGTCTGGCGCTGGGCGGGCTGGTGGTCACTATACCTCCGCGCTTTGGTGAATTGAGCGTGCTGGTGGGCTGGCATATCCCCGGACACGATGCCGACACTGCGTCGTTGCTGCGCTGGGCGGGGCTGGCGCTGGTGTTTGCGCTGTTTGCCTGGCGGGCGGAGCGGCCCGCCAATCGCTTTGCCGCGTGGGGGCTGACCACTGGGCTGGCCTATGGCGTGTGCGCGCAACTGCTGCCCGGTTGGACTCTGCCCTTGGCCATGGCTGGCGTTACGGCGGCGACCCTGCTGACCGTGCGGCACCGCGAGGAACCAGCGGTGGAAAGCCAATTGCTGCTATTTGGCGCGGCGGCGGTTGCGCTGCTTGGGCTGACCGGGCCGCATCCCATCGGCGAATGGCTGCGTCTGGCCGACGCGGGTGATGCGGGTGCCAGTGGGCTGGCGCTGCTGCGCTGGGCTGGCGTGGCCGCGCTGGGCGGCTTGTTTGCCGCGCGATCACGCTTGCCGCTGCTATGCGGGCTGGGGCAGGCAGGCGCGATGCTGCTGGCTTATGGCGCATGTGCGCAAGTGGTTCCCGGCTGGACCTTGCCGCTGGCTATGGCCGCAGTGGCCGCGATCGCCCTGTTTATCCTGAACAAGCGCGGTTCGGCCATGTCCGAAGTGCAAGTCATGGCACTGCTGGCGGGCGCTATCGGCCTGCTGGCGATCAGCGGCACCGATCCGCGAGGCGAATGTCTGCGACTGATCGGCGAGGGGGACGGCCTGCTGAGCGGCGCGGCGCTGGCGCGCTGGGCGGGCGTGGCCGCATTGGCGGGGCTGCTGGCGGTCCGTTCACGTCTGCCTATGTTGCGACACATGGGGCAGGGCACAGCGGCGCTGCTAGGGTACGGTGCGCTGGCGCAGATCGTGCCGCTGGTCGGACTACCGCTGGTGGCACCGCTTGCCTGTCTGGGGCTGGCCCTATGGAGCCGCTACCAAGAATGGCCACACTTGCGCACCGGCTTTGCCGTATTGGCGGGAATCGTCGCTGGCTGGGCCTTTGTGCCGATGGTGACATGGTTCGATGAGGCGCTGCGGTCGCTTGGCGGCGTGCCGATGATGTTGGACTCAGCCGATCTTGTGCCGCTGGTGGTGGCCCGGTGCCTGCTCTTCCCCGCACTGCTGCTGGGGGCAAGTCTGTGGAGCCTGCGGCCCCGTATCGAGCGCTCAGCACTGCGTGTTGGTGCTGGCGTTGTTGGCGTGCTGGGGATGGTGGCGCTGCACAGCCTCTACCGGGCAGGCTTTGCTGCTGTGTTTGGCGGCACGTCAGGCGGTGACTTCATGACCACCGGTCTTGGCGAACGGCTGCTGTGGTGCGGCTTGCTGATCGCCGCTGCTGTCATCCTGTCGAAGCGCGCGGGCGGAGCGATGGCTAGCCTTGCCGCTCCGGCTTTGCTGCTGACCGCTGGCTGGCATGTGCTGTGGTACAGCCTGTTGCTGCACAATCCACTGTGGAGCGAACAGGCTGTTGGCGCGCTGCCAGTGCTGAACCTGATCGCGCCGCTCTTCGCTGCCGTGCCGCTTTGCGTCATACTTTTGGCCCGGATCAGACCAGACCATGCAGCGCGTATCGATCACGTGCTTCAACCAGTGCTGATGGTCATGGTCGCCATGTTTGGCTGGGCCAGCCTGCGTCAGGCCTTCCATGGCACCTTCCTGACCAGGCTTGGGCTGACCACGCCCGGCACCGGCCAGCTTGAGGACATCCTGCGCTCCATTCTGGGCATAGTGCTGGCGATCGGCTTTTTGCTGTGGGGTATCCGCCAAAGTCGTCACAACTGGCGTATTGCCTCGCTGGTGCTGATGCTGGCGGCGGTGGCCAAAGTATTCCTGCGCGATGCTTCGGGGCTGGAAGGGCTGCTGCGCATCGCCAGCTTTGTTGCGCTGGGCTTCAGCCTGATCGGCATCGGCTGGCTCTATAGCCGCCAACTGCGCCGCAACGAGGGTTAACCCGAACGCAACTAACCTGTTCTAATTCCGCGTCAAACAACGGAAGATCACAATGTCAGCTCCCGATATATCGTTACTGGTCAAGCGCCGCTTCGGCCCGATGTTCGTCGTGCAGTTTCTGGGCGCGTTCAACGATAATCTACTCAAAACCGCCATGCTGTTTTTGGCGAATTACGGGATATTCGCACAGAGGCCTGAAAAGGCAGAGATGCTGGCGGCGGTCGCGGCGGGGCTGTTCATCCTGCCCTATTTCCTGTTTTCCGCTTTGGCAGGCCAATTGGCCGACATGATCGACAAGGCCCGGCTGATCCGCTGGATCAAGCTGGCCGAACTGTGCATCATGGCGCTGGCTCTGGGCGGCTTCTGGTACCAGTCGATCCCGGTGCTGCTGACCTGCCTGTTTCTGATGGGGCTGCATTCCACCCTGTTTGGTCCGGTCAAGTATTCGATCCTGCCGCAACACCTGCATGAGCGTGAAATCATGGGCTGCACCGGCCTGATCGAGGGCGGCACCTTCCTTGCCATTCTGGGCGGGCAGTTGCTGGCAGGTGTTATTCCGGCCTGGGAAGCGGGACTTGCGACCACGGGGATAGCCTTGACCGGTTACCTAGCGGCGCTGGCCATTCCTCCCGCCCCGCCGCTTCGCGCTATTCAGTCAGCGGATGGGGCCGAGGTCGAAGCCCCTCACATTGACTGGAACCTGTTCAAGGGCACCTGGGAAATCCTGAAAACTGCGCAGCATGGGCGCGGGGTTTGGTTGTCGATCCTGGGGATTAGTTGGTTTTTTGCTGCGGGCGCGGTGCTGATTACTGAATTTGCCCCCTTGGTCAGTGGCACGCTGGCGGCCACGCAGAAAGTGGCAACGCTGTTCCTGATGGTGTTTTCGCTGGCCATTGCCGCAGGTTCGATCGCGGTGAACATGCTGCTGAAGGGTGAGGTTTCGGCCCGCTATGTGCCCGCCTCTGCGCTGGTGCTGGCGGGGGGATTGATTGACTTGTGGCTGTCAACCAGCGGCTTTGCCGTCCACACGGCGGGAGCATCGGTGCATCAGTTTATGGCGACGCCTGGCGCGCTGCATATCCTGATCGATCTGGGTGTCATCGCCTTTGCCGGGGGCACGTTCATCGTGCCGCTCTACGCGATCATCCAGACGCAGAGTCCGCCGGCAGAACGATCACGCATCATCGCCGCCAACAATATCGTCAATGCCGGGATGACGGTCATGGCGGTGCTGACGGTCATGGGCCTGCTGGCTACTGGCACCGATGTGCCCGGCCTGATCGGCGTGCTGGGCTTTGGCACGCTGGCGGTTGCCTTGGCGAGCGTGTGGCTGCTGCCGGAAACCCTGTTCAAAAGCCTGATCCGCATCACGCTGAAGCTGCTTTACCGGGTTGAGGTGTCCGGCATCGAGAACATGCCCAAACCCGGCGAGCGGGCGGTTGTCGTGGTCAACCACGTCAGCTTCCTTGATGGCGTGCTGCTGGGCGCATTCCTGCCGGGCAAGCCAACCTTTGCGGTCAACACCCACATTGCCAATTCTATCTGGATCAAGCCGTTCCTCAAACTGTTCCGCGCCTTTCCGGTCGACCCGACCAATCCGATGGCCGCCAAGGCGATGGTCAAGGCGGTGCGCGAGGGACGCACGCTGGTGATCTTCCCCGAAGGCCGCATCACCCGCACCGGCGCGCTGATGAAAGTGTTCGATGGCCCCGGTATGGTCGCCGACAAGGCCGATGCGCCGATCATCCCGGTGCGATTGGACGGCCCGCAATATACCCCGTTCTCGCGGATGAAGGGCAAGGTCCGGCAACGCTGGTTCCCCAAGGTCACGCTCACCGTACTGCCACCGCGCCGCTTTGTGATTGAGGGTGAGATGAGCGGGCGGACCCGCCGCGCCATCGCCGGACGGCGGCTCTATGACGAAATGAGCGCGATGATTTTCGATACGTCAAATACGCAGCGCACCCTGTTTACCGCTCTGACGGATGCGCGCGATCTTCATGGCGGCAAGGCACTGGTGCTGGAAGACGTCAAGCGCGAGCCGATGAGTTATGATAAGCTCATCATCGCCGCCTCGTTGTTGGGCAAGCGCCTTGCCAGTGGCACCCATCCCGGTGAGGCAGTCGGCGTGCTGCTGCCCAATGTCAACGGTGTGGCGGTGGCCTTTTTCGCGCTGCAAGGGGCAGGGCGGGTTCCCGCCATGCTGAATTATACCGTCGGCCTCGCCAACATGCGCTCTGCCTGCGCCACGGCGCGGATCAGCACGATCGTAACCGCGCGGGCCTTTGTTGAGCAGGCCAAGCTGGAAGCGATCATCGATGCGCTGGTAAGCGATGGCCTACGGGTGCTTTACCTTGAAGACATCGGTGCCACTATCGGCACCGGTGAGAAGCTGTGGGCGGCGCTGACCGCCCGCCGTATCCCGGCGCGGCATCGCAAGCTGGGCATCGCGCCAGACGCGCCTGCCGTGATCCTGTTCACCAGTGGATCGGAAGGCACGCCCAAGGGGGTGGTGCTTACCCATCGCAACCTGCTGTCAAATCTTGCCCAATTGGCGGCGCGGATCGATTTCAACAGCAGCGATGTCGTGCTGAACGCGCTACCGGTGTTCCACAGTTTTGGCCTGACCGGCGGTACGCTTCTGCCGCTGCTCAACGGCATCCGCACCGTGCTTTATCCTAGTCCGCTGCATTACCGTATCGTGCCTGCGCTGGCCTATGACAGCAACGCGACGATCCTGTTCGGCACCGACACGTTCCTTTCGGGCTATGCCCGGATGGCGCACAGCTATGATTTCTATTCGCTGCGCTACATCTTCGCCGGTGCCGAGCGCGTGCGCGACGAGACGCGGCGGATATATGCCGAAAAATTCGGCCTGCGCGTGCTTGAAGGTTATGGCGCGACCGAGGCAGCGCCGGTGATCGCAGTCAACACGCCGATGCACTTTCAGGCAGGAACCGTGGGCCGCCTGCTGCCAGCGATAGAGGCGCGGCTTGATGCGGTGCCGGGTATCGATGAAGGCGGGCGCCTGTTCATTCGCGGGCCGAATGTCATGGCAGGCTATATGCTGGCGAGCGATCCCGGCGTGCTGCAACCGCCCGCCGATGGCTGGCACGATACCGGCGATATCGTCACGATTGATGACGCCGGTTTTATCACCATCCGTGGCCGCGCCAAACGCTTTGCCAAGATCGGCGGCGAGATGATCTCCTTGCCCGCCGTCGAAGGCTATGCCGCCGCTGTCTGGCCTGGCGCGGAACATGCCGTGGTGACGCGGCCTGACCCAAAGAAGGGTGAGCAACTGGTGCTGTTCACCACCGCGAAGGACGCGAACCAAAAGGCGCTGCAAGCGTGGGCCAAGGCGAACGGAGTCGCCGAACTCGCCGTCCCGCGCGAAATCCGGGTGCTCGATGCGCTGCCAGTGCTGGGGACGGGCAAGATTGACTATGTAACGCTGGGAACTGATGCAAGTAATAGCGTGTGAAATCGAAGTTCTGCCCGGACGCTAACAGTAGTTATCGCCCGGGCAGAACCGCAGCCTCTCAGGCGTTGCCGACCGGTTCCGGCATCCGCTCCGCCGCAGCAGCTTCGGGTGCCGCAGCATCCCCCGCCTTATGCGCGCCCATCTTTTTGAGCGTTTCTTCGTCCAGCAGTCTGGTAATCAGTGGGTGCAGTTTAAGTTCACCCTCCTTCACTACTTGCCGGAAATTGGCGATAACGCTGGCGGTGGAGCGCTGGTCGGGCGCGATCACATCGATCAGCCAGTTGATCGATCCTGAATTCCAATCCTCCGCCGCAAGACGCAGCGGCCAGGTATTGCCTCTGATCTGTTCACGGATGCGAATATCGGCCTCTTCTGAGACACTTGCCCACACGGCAACCCCGGCGATATCCTCTGCCACGGCATTGTCACCGGCGCGCTGGGCGATCGCGATGCGATCACGGATCAGCGGTTCAAGGACAAGGTGTTGCAGATCCGCCAGCGTCTGATGGCGATATCGCGGCAACATCATCATCGCCATCACCACCTTGCCAAAACTTTCGCGCACATGGCTACGCAGTGAGGCGATCTTGGCGAGCACTTCGGGGTCAAGCTGCGGTGTGACAGAGGGCGCGTTCGCCGCTGCATCCATAATCGCCGCGGCTTCGCCCGCGCCATTGGTCCCCATATCCATGCCTTTGGCCAAAATTCTGCTCCTTGCTGATCGCGGAAAAGATGCAATGTCTACTGGGGGACTGGGCCATGTCAACGCTCTGTTACTGACAGTGGTGTCGGCAATATGGTGCGATGAAACTTAAAACTGCAAGAATTGCGAGAAACTGACGGCATATCCCAGTAAATCCGGCCATGCACACTATAGAATGTGACGAAAACCCCCACAACATATTGATCTGAAATGGGTTTTAGCCGCACATTTTTACTTGCCGAGCTTGCGCTCGTCAGATTCCCCGCCATAGTCGAGCGTGGTATGGAATCGGGGGATTCGCAGGGGTGGCGTTGCAACTTAGATTTGCGAAATTGAAAAAGTCGTCACTTCCCGTGGATGCGGGAGGCAATCCGATGTGTGTGCGAAGGAGTGATGAAGTCGTCCTGACACATTTTCTCCACAGGGTACCACTTGGCTGGTTCGTTTTTGGTGTGGGTATGGCGGCGGCGAACGATGATGATTTGCGTGCAGGAGTGCTGCCATGTCGAGAAACTCCATTTTACATGAATTCCGAAATGCGCAGGATGGCTACATGATGGCGCGGCGGGGGGTGATCGGGATGTTGGCGGCACTGGGGTCGGTCACGATGCTGGCGGGCTGTGGGCTGTTCGGCAAATCGGTCAGCTATCGCTACCGAATGACTGTCGAGGTGGAAACACCGCAGGGGCTGAAATCCGGATCGAGTGTTATTCAGGTAGTCCAGACAGAGCAGCAAGGGCTGGAGGGCAGCCATCTGGATGTGCGTGTGACGGGTGAGGCTGTGGCGGTTGATCTGCCGGGCGGCCAGACCGTGTTTGCCTTGCTGGACGGCAAACCGGTTGCGGCGATCACGGTGCGATTGCCGGACAAAGATGCCGACTGGTATCAAATAGGCAAGCAAATCGAAGGCGAGGCCGGGGTATACGATGTGCCCCGCGCAGT
>JBDUBN010000449.1:0-2541 GCA_040004085.1 Novosphingobium sp. | reverse complement strand
TTTCCGGGTGATATAGCTTTCGAGAATTTCACCCTCGTGGTCTACAGCCCGCCACAGGTAAACCATCTCACCGTTCAGTTTGACGTACATCTCGTCGAGGTGCCACTTCCAGTGCCGGAAGCCCCGCGTCCGGTCTACCCGCTGCCGGCGGATGTCCGCCGCGAACATCGGACCAAACCTGTTCCACCACAACCTCACCGTCTCGTGGCACAGGTCGATCCCGCGCTCAAAACGCAGGTCCTCGACATTCCGCAACGACAGCGGAAAACGGACGTACATCATGACCACGAGCCGGATCACCTCGGGTGAGGAATGAAAATAGCGAAACGGATTTTCGGTTTTGGCGTTGCTCATACCCGCAAGCTAGCGGCGTCCGGCTTGGTCGGCCATCCTTTTGACAGCGCCCGGGAAATCGCTGCCAACGCCACCGACGTTGCGGTTCTGCGCTGCAATGGACAACGCAAGCGGAGTTTTACTTCAGACTTGCCGGAAGTTCCACAACCCAAATGTATCAGTTCAGCTTGGTCTCCAGCCTCTGATCAGGGCATCGAGGCTTTCAAAGGCCAGTTGCTCCACGTCAAGTATCCGGCCGAGCTGGCCCGCATACCGGGCATGGACGAAAGTGGACCACCCGGTCATCAACGATTGCACAGCTGACTGGAGCTCCATGAGCCTTTCGACCGGCGGTTCGAAGTCCTCCAGGATCTCCTTCAATCGCAGCGTGGTGCGCGCGAAGTAGTCTTCATCGAGTATGCTCGCAGTGATCAGTTCGCCAGTGAACGGGTAGGTGTCCTGCACTTCCCAGATGGCGCGCCCGAAGCCGCGCATCCACATCGTCCAGTCAGTGGTCGGAGGAATGAGATCGAGGCAGCGCGCAAACAGCCGCTCCATCATCGCCGTCATTAGAGCTGCCTTGTCTGGCAGGTAGTAATACAGGGTCGGCGCACGAACCCCGACGCGCGCGGCCAGTCGGCGCATGCTGAGCTTGGCCATGCCTTCCTCACGAAGAAGCTCGAGTGCCTGGTCCACGATCTGTTCGACGGTCAGTCTGGTGGCGGTCGCATCATTCATTCCTGCTCTATTGACCGACATTCCGTAAATGTCTAACAGTGTTCGTCTAACGGTGTTCGAGAAGAGGCGCCGCGATGGGAGAACCTGGATGAAAAAGCCCACTTCATGGCTGGCGAATGGCTCGCTTCTGGCGCTCATGGCGCTTGTTCCTACGGCGGCAAACGCTGCTGATGACCAAGCGCGTGAGGACACAACGCCACCGACTGTCGAAGAGATCATCGTCACAGCGCAATTTCGCGAACAGCGCCTGCAGGATACACCGCTGGCAATCACCGCGATGCCCGCGCAATTGCTCGAAGCGCGCAGCCAGACCAGCATCCTCGATCTGGGCGCCTTCGCGCCAAACGTGAACCTCACACAATCGACCGCGCTCAACGGCAATTCGATCACCGCCTACATCCGCGGCATCGGGCAGGACGATGCCAGCTTCGCGCTCGAACCGGGTGTCGGCATCTACCTCGATGACGTCTACTACGGCACGACCTTCGGTGCGGTGCTCGATCTTGTCGATCTCGACCGGGTCGAAGTGCTGCGCGGTCCGCAGGGGACGCTGGCGGGCAAAAACTCGCTCGGCGGCGCGGTCAAGCTCTTCGCAGCGAAGCCGAACGCCGATCTGGGCGGTTCGATCGAGGCAGGTACCGGCCGATACAACCGCATCAATCTGCGTGGGAGTTTGAACCTGCCCTTGGCCGATGGCGTCTATGCCCGCGTTTCGGGCACATACGACAAGCGCGACGGCTACTTCCGCCTGCTCGATTATGGTTGTGCCAATCCCGGTAGCGGTGTGACATCACAGACCACTGCCTCCGATTGCGTGACCGGGACACAAGGTGGCCTCGATGTGCTGTCGCTACGCGGCGCGCTACGTTATGCGCCGGCCGGGTCGCAGCTTGATGTGACCATCACAGCGGACTATGCCCGCAACAATAGCGAGCCGCCTGCTACCAAGCTGACCTTGGCCAATCACGCTGCCATCGCACCGGCCTTGTCGTTGCAGGATTACCGGACTTATGCAGCGGGCAATCCGTTTGGTGGCGTGCCTTTTGACAGCCGCTTCCTGACTGCGCCGAACAGCTATTCCAGTTATGAAAACTACGCGGGCAGTGGAAATTACACCACGATCTTCGGCTTCCCCGCACAAGTTGCGCCGGGCACATTCACAGACATTCCGGAGAACTCGACCGAGTCGTGGGGCGTGACCGGCACGGCGGATCTGACGCTGAACGATGATCTCGCGCTCAAGTCGATCACGGCCTACCGGAAGACGACCGGCTATTCCGTGCTCGAGGTCGATGGCTCGCCGATCTCCATCCTGAAGGAGGGGCTGCGCAATAGCCACCGCCAGTTCACGCAGGAACTGCGCCTTACCGGCAAGATCGGTACGTTGGCCGATTTCACGGTTGGCGGATTCTACTATAAGGCCGAGGACCGCGCCTTCCAGCGCATCATGATCCCGGTGTTCCAGTATGA
>JBDUBN010000448.1:0-2550 GCA_040004085.1 Novosphingobium sp. | reverse complement strand
GCCCATGATTGCAGCCACTCGTGGTCCCACATGGCGTCCATATAGGTGAGGGCAAAGCCGGGGACCTGCACCCCATACGTCAGAAACCGGCTGACCACCGGCGCATAGAAAATGTCCGCCGCGCCGAAACTGCCGAACAGGAACGGCCCGCCGCTGCCAAACCGCGCCCGCGCCTCTGCCCACAGCGTCAGGATACGGACCACATCATCGCGCGCCTGCGTCGTTATCTTAAAGCCCTCCACCCGGCCGCGCACGTTCATCGGGCATTCGCTGCGCAGCGCCTGATAGCCGGAGTGCATTTCCGCCACCATTGACCGGGCCATCGCGCGGGCGTCGTCCGCCTTGGGCCAGAACCGGTCGCGGCCCACCTTGTCGGATAGGTAATCGACAATCGCCAGACTATCCCACACCACCGCCTCGCCATCCCACAGTACCGGAACTTTGCCGTGGCTGGGGGCGATTTCGGCCATTTTGCGCTTCTGCGCCTCCCACTCCTCGCCATAGAGCGGGACGACGATTTCCTCGAACGCCAGCCCTGATTGCTTCGCCGCCAGCCAGCCGCGCAAGGACCAGCTTGAGTAATTCTTGTTGCCGATGACGAGCTTCATGGAAGTCCCTCGATAGGGTTGGATGGGCAGCGTAAATGTTCAGCCTGTCCCTGTCGAGCATGAACAATTCCCGCGACACATTGATCCCGCGTAATTATCTTGCGTTTTGCTGCAATGCACTCTAGAGGCCCACCAGCAATCGGCGCGCGGACCAGTTTCCGCCCGTAATCCCGGCAGCGTGAGGTCCGGCCTTTTCAAGGCCTGTGACATGCCCGGACGTACGATAGCCGCATAGCCAAGCTTCCTTCTTCACGCAGGGTCGCATCGTTCGACACCTCGCAGCCGCGTGGACAACTGGTCCGCGCGCCCGCTCCATATTGAAAGTATTCCATGTCCTATTTTTCTGACCTCGGTCTTGCCGAGCCTTTGTTGCGCGCGCTTGAGACCAAGGGTTACGCCGATCCCACGCCAATTCAGCGCGATGCCATTCCGGCGCTGCTGGAAGGCCGCGATCTGCTGGGTATTGCCCAGACCGGCACCGGCAAGACTGCCGCGTTCTCGCTCCCCTCGCTGCACCGTCTGGCCAACAACCCCAAGCCGCGCCTGCCGGCCTCGTGCCGCATGCTGGTGCTGTCGCCCACCCGCGAACTCGCCGCACAGATTGCCGACAACATGCGCGGCTATGCCAAGTATCTGGCGATCAACGTCCAGTGCGTGTTCGGCGGCATCCCGGTGAACAAGCAGGCCCGCGCGCTGGTGCCCGGCTGCGATGTGCTGGTGGCCACTCCCGGCCGTCTGCTCGATCTGATCGAACAGCGCGCGCTGACGCTGCGCAATGTCGAAATCTTCGTACTCGACGAGGCTGACCAGATGATGGACCTCGGCTTTATCGTGCCGCTCAAGCGCATTTCGAACATGCTGCCCAAGGAACGCCAGAGCCTGTTCTTCTCGGCCACCATGCCAAAGGCGATTGCCGATCTGGGCAAGCAGTTCATCAACAACCCGGTCCGCGTTGAAGTCGCCCCGCAGGCCACCACCGCAGAGCGCGTCGATCAGTTCGGCATCCACATCAATCAGGCCGAAAAGCAGGCCCTGCTGACGCTCAAGCTGCGCGCCGGTCTGGAAGACAAGTCGGTTGACCGCGCGCTGGTGTTCAGCCGCACCAAGCACGGCGCTGATCGCATCGTGCGCCATCTGGTCGCCGCCGGAGTCAATGCCGCCGCCATCCACGGCAACAAGAGCCAGGCCCAGCGCACCGCCGCACTCGGCGCGTTCCGTCAGGGGATCACCCCGGTTCTGGTCGCCACCGACATCGCCGCGCGCGGGATCGACGTCTCGGGCGTCAGCCACGTTTACAACTATGAACTGCCCAACGTGCCTGAGCAATACGTCCACCGCATCGGCCGCACCGCGCGCGCCGGAGCCGACGGCGTTGCGATCAGCTTCGTCGCTCCCGATGAAAAGGCCTACTTGCGCGACATCGAAAAGCTGACCGGGATCAAGCTGATGCCGATGATGCTGCCTGAAAACTTCCAGAAAGAATCCGCCGGCCTACCAGCCCCTTCGCGCAAGGCCGAGCCAGCCGACCACGGCCGTGGCGGACGTCCGGGCGGCCGTGACGGCGCGCGCGACGGCGGCCGTGGTGGCCGTCCGGGCGGACGCCCCGGCGGTGACCGCAGCGGCGGCCGTCCCGGCGGCGACCGTGACCGCTCAAGCCATGGCGCCCCACGTGGCGGAGAGGGCGGCGCGAAAAAGTTCCACGCCCGCCCCGCAGGCGGCGGCAACCGGACGCCTAGTCGCGCTGTCTGAAACTGATGGACGTTTGACCCCCTCTTCCCCCTCCTCTTCAGGGGAGGGGCCGGGGGTGGGGCTGTCAGTTCATCGGTGAGTGAATATTCAAAAACGGGCGCCCTTGCGATAGGGCGCCCGTTTTTTGTTGGTTGGCTAGGGGCCAATCTGATCGTGCAATTGGCGTTCTTTATCGTTAGGCTGCCCTCAAGGG
>JBDUBN010000447.1:0-2558 GCA_040004085.1 Novosphingobium sp. | reverse complement strand
GCAGTGGTCCACCCTGACGCACGCGCCATCCTCGAAGCGCATTACGAAACTCGCGGCGGATTGACCGAAGCGCGCCTGCGCATGGCCCGCGTACCAGAGGGGGCCAGCTTGATCCCCAACCGCTATACCGGCGCGCCGGGCATCCGGTATGAAAACGTGTTCATCATGGCCGGGGTGCCGCAAATCACCGCCGGAATGCTCGAAGCGCTGACCGGCACACTGGAAGGCGGCGCGCTGCTGCTGTCCGAAACTGTGGGCTGTTGGGTGGGTGAAAGCGAAGTGGCCGAACTGCTGCACACGGTCGAAAAGGCGCACGCCACCTGCCAGATCGGCAGCTATCCGTTCTGGCGCGAAGGCAAGACCGGGGCGAATTTCGTCATCCGTTCAGTCGACGCCACCGATCTGGCCGCCTGCGTAGCCGCGCTTTCGGAGGCACTGGAGGCCACCGGACGACCAGCAGTTCCGGGCGGAATTTGACAGAATAATTCGTGGGCGTAGTCAGACTTCAAACGTCGATCTGGAATTTTTCCCTGAAGGTAATCCAGTTGACCAGCACCGTCTTGAACTTCCCGCGCATCAGCGCATCGATACTGGAATACCGCGCAGTGCCATCAGCAAACGCCAGTACAACGGACGACAACTGGCCCGGTGGCACCCGTGCGACAAAGCCCTCCTCACCAGCCAACAGCGCCACATCGGCGCCCTGTCCCTCGGGATTATAGGCAACCCCCTGATATGACCGCATGGCCTTGACGGGTTTGCCATAAAGCGCCTGCGCCTCGGCAGTGCCGCCCTTGAATATCTGGTCAACAGGTTTCCATGCCATTGGCGCTTCCTCGTGTCGTGGGGTATGCGGCGCGAGGCTAAGGTGATTGAGGGTTAAAGGCAAATGTCCGGGTCCAGGCACGTGGCAGCGTTGTGGATACACGGCTGCCTGTTGGCGACAACGCTGGGCTTGCCCGGTTGCGCCGCTCCCCACGTGGAAATGCTCCCCCGTTTCGAGGCCACGCTGGCGGCGCAGGACAGTGCGACTGCGGCGCTGGGGCAATGGTGCGCAGAACGGGGCCTTGCCGCCGCGCCCACGATCTCCGCCACTCTGGTGCACGGTGCCGATGCTACACCGCCACCGGACTTGCGGACGAGGCTCGACGTCACCGCCACCGAGCCGCTGGCCTACCGCCACGTCCGCCTGTCATGCGGCAAGGCCGTGCTGTCAGAGGCACACAACTGGTATGTGCCCGGTCGGCTGACCACCGACATGAATGCCGCGCTGGCGGACAGCGACACGCCGTTTGGCAAAGTCGTCGCGCCGTTGCACTTTCGCCGGGAACCACTGGCCACACAACCGGGCCGCGCTCTGCCTTGTCCGCGCGGAACCATATCAACCCACCGGGCGCTGTTGCGCTTGCCAAGCCGCCAGCCGATCAGTCTGGTGGTGGAGTGCTATACGCGGGCGAACCTGCCGCGCTGACATGCCCCGCAAACGAAAAAGGCCGGGAAGGTTTCCCCTCCCGGCCCGTTTCTTGTCGTTCAGGCCGAAGCCTTATCCGGCGTGGACTTGCGCCACGTCGATCTTCAGGCCGGGGCCCATCGACGAGGACAGGCCGACCTTGCGCAGGTACTTGCCCTTGGCGCCAGCTGGCTTGGCCTTGATGATCGCATCGACAAACGCGTCGAAGTTGGCGCGGATGGCTTCGTCGGTGAAGCTCATCTTGCCGATACCGGCGTGGATGATACCGGCCTTTTCAACGCGGAATTCGATCTGGCCGGCTTTTGCCGCCTTGACCGCTTCAGCGACGTTCGGCGTAACCGTGCCCAGCTTCGGATTTGGCATCAGGCCCTTTGGACCCAGTGTCTTACCCAGACGGCCAACGATGCCCATCATGTCGGGCGTGGCGATCACGCGGCCGTAATCGAGGTTACCGGCCAGCATGTCTTCCATCAGGTCTTCAGCGCCAACCTTGTCAGCGCCAGCAGCCAAAGCTGCTTCGGCCTTGTCACCACGTGCGAACACGGCAACCTTGACGTCCTTGCCGGTGCCCGAAGGCAGCGTCACCATGCCGCGAACCATCTGGTCGGCATGACGCGGATCAACGCCGAGGTTCAGCGCGACTTCGATCGATTCGTCGAACTTGGTAGTCTTGAGGTCGCGCAGCAGTTGCAGCGCTTCGTCAACGCCATACAGCTTTTGGTTGTCGCCCAGCTTGGCGGCCAGCGACTTCTGCTTCTTGGTTGGGTTTTGAATGGTCATCGGATCAGCCCTCCACAACCTGAAGGCCCATCGCGCGAGCGGAGCCTTCGATAATTTTCGTAGCGGCCTCAAGGTTGTTGGCGTTGAGGTCGGCCATCTTGATGGTCGCGATGTCAGACAGCTGCGAACGCAGGATCGTTCCGGCAGAAATCTTGCCCGGCTCTTTCGAACCCGACTTGAGGTTGATCGCCTGCTTGATCAGGTACGAAGCTGGCGGCGTCTTGGTGATGAACGTGAACGAGCGATCCGCATAAACCGTAATCACGGTCGGGATCGGCATGCCCTTTTCCAGTTCCTGCGTGGCGGC
>JBDUBN010000090.1:0-8568 GCA_040004085.1 Novosphingobium sp. | reverse complement strand
ACATTCAGGGCATTGCGCAGGGCACGCAGGTTCAGGGCAAGGAACTGTCCTACAACAACTACGCCGACGCCGACGCCGCGTTTGAACTGGTGGCCGAGTTCAAGGGACAAAAGCCCGCCGTGGTCATCGTCAAGCACGCCAACCCCTGCGGCGTGGCACAGGCGGACACCCTGCTTGAGGCATGGGAAGGCGCGCTGGCGTGTGACGATGTCTCCGCCTTTGGCGGCATTGTCGCGGTCAACGTGCCGCTCGACGGCCCGACGGCTGAGGCGATCTGCAAGATTTTCACTGAAGTGGTGGTCGCTCCTGCCGCTGACGAGGCCGCTCGCGCCGCTTTTGCCAAGAAGAAGAACCTGCGCCTGCTGCTGACCGGCGAACTGCCCGATCCGCGCCGTCCTGGCCTTGCGGTCAAGGCGATCACTGGCGGCTTGCTGGTGCAGACGCGCGATAATGGCGCGATTTCGCTTGATGACCTCAAAGTCGTGACCAAGCGCGCGCCGACGCAGCAGGAATTGCAGGACTGCCTGTTCGCCTGGACAATCGCCCGCCACGTCAAATCCAATGCCATCGTCTATGCCCGTGACGGCGTGACCGCCGGGATCGGCGCGGGCCAGATGAACCGGCGCGATTCCTCGCGCATTGCCGCAATGAAGGCTGCCGAGGCTGCGGAAAAGTTTGGCTGGGCCGCCAGCCGCACCGTCGGTAGCGCGGTGGCATCGGACGCGTTCTTCCCCTTCGCTGACGGCCTGCTCGCCGCCGCAGAAGCAGGGGCCACCGCAGTGATCCAGCCGGGCGGCTCAATCCGCGACGACGAAGTGATCGCGGCGGCCGATGCGGCGGGCCTGGCGATGGTGTTCACCGGGATGCGGCATTTCAAGCACTGACACGTTCAGCGTCAGGTAACATGAAATCTGCCACGGGCACTGAAACCAAAGGCGGAAAATCTCATGGAACTGTCCAGTCCTAGCCCGTTCAAGTCGTTCGCCGTGGGTTTCGCACTCGGTTGCGCTGGCCTCACCGCGTTCGCCATCCAGCCCGCCCATGCTGCCGAGCGCGCCGTATTGACGCCGCCCGCCGCCGTTCCCGCCAAGGAAGGCTCGGGACTGAAGGTCGCGATCTTTTCCGGCGGCTGTTTCTGGGGCGTCGAGGGCGTGTTCAGCCATGTGAAGGGCGTGACCAGCGCCGTCTCGGGCTATCAGGGCGGCGACAAGTCCACCGCGCGTTATGACCGGGTTTCCGACGGCAATACCGGCCATGCAGAATCGGTCCGTGTGACTTACGATCCCGCAAAAGTCCGTTATGACCAGCTGCTGCGGGTCTATTTCTCGGTGATTGTCGATCCGACGCAGGTCAATCGGCAGGGGCCCGACACCGGCCCGCAGTACCGTTCCGCGCTAGTGCCGCTGAACGAGGCGCAGCGCGCCGCCGCCGCTGCCTATCTCGCGCAGTTGCGGGCGTCGCACTTGTGGCAGGCACCAATTGCCACCCGGATCGAGCCGTACAAGGGCTTCTATCCTGCCGAAGCGCATCATCAGGACTTCATGGCCAACAACCCCGACCAGCCCTATATCGTCGCGTGGGACAACCCCCGGCTGGCGGCGTTCAAGCGGCTGTTTCCGGCGCTATATAAACCGGCCTTCACGCGGGGCTAGGTCGCGCCTATATCGGATGCATGGGCGCGCATCATCACCTTCACAACGAACATTCCGGAACCAACCTGATCGACGCCGCACGCTTGGCGCTGACAGACGCGGGCGAGCAGTGGACCGACATGCGTGAGGACGTGTTCGGCGCTCTCGCTCAGCAGGATCGCCCGGTTTCCGCCTATGATGTGGCCGAGGCGGTTTCCATCAGCCGGGGCAAGCGGGTCGCGGCGAACAGCGTCTACCGCATCCTCGATCTGTTCGTGCGCACCAATCTGGCCCGCCGGGTGGAAAGCGCCAACGCCTATGTTGCCAACAGCCATCCCGGCTGCCGCCACGACTGCATTTTCCTGATCTGCGATTCGTGCGGCAAGACCGTGCATATCGATGATGACCGCCTGACCGGCGCGCTGGTGACCGCTGCCAAAGGCGCGGGATTTGCCGATGTTCGCCCGGTAGTTGAACTGCGCGGACACTGCGCAGCCTGTTCTTGATCGAGCCCGGTTTGGCCTATCGACTGGCGTTTGGGTAAAGTGTAAGGCCTTGGTGATGATCGTCAATCCGGCCACAAAATCCAGCTCAGATCCAGCGACTCCGTTGCTAGATACGGTTGATACGCCTGCCGATTTGCGGCGGCTGCCCGTCGCACAGTTGCGGCAACTGGCGGACGAATTGCGCGCCGAAATGATCGCCGCTGTCGGCCAGACCGGCGGGCATCTGGGGTCCGGCCTTGGCGTAGTGGAACTCAGCGTGGCGATCCATTACGTGTTCAACACGCCCGATGACCGGCTGGTGTGGGATGTTGGCCATCAGGCCTATCCGCACAAGATCCTGACCGGGCGGCGCGACCGCATTCGCACTTTGCGGCAGAGCGGCGGGCTGTCAGGCTTTACCAAGCGCAGCGAGAGCGAATACGATCCGTTCGGGGCAGCGCACAGTTCCACCTCGATTTCCGCCGCGCTGGGCTTTGCTGTCGCCAACAAGCTGGCAGGCACACCCGGCAAGGGCATTGCGGTAATCGGCGACGGCGCGATGAGCGCGGGCATGGCTTATGAGGCGATGAACAACGCCAAGCAGGCGGGCAGCCGGCTGGTGGTTATTCTCAACGACAACGACATGTCGATCGCCCCGCCGGTGGGCGGCTTTTCGGCCTATCTCGCGCGGCTGGTATCATCGCGGCCATTTCTGGAAATCCGCGACATCGCCCGGCGCATCTCGCGCCGCTTGCCCGAACCGCTGCACCGCGCCGCCAAGAAAACCGATGAATTCGCGCGCGGTTTGGCGATGGGCGGCACGCTGTTCGAGGAACTGGGGCTCTATTACGTCGGGCCAATTGATGGCCACAATCTGGACCAGTTGATCCCGGTGCTGGAAAACGTCCGCGACGCCGCCGAAGGCCCGTGCCTGATCCATGTCGTGACGCAAAAGGGCAAGGGTTACGCCCCGGCTGAGGCGGCGGACGACAAGTACCACGGCGTCCAGAAGTTCGATGTGATCACCGGCGCGCAGGCGAAAGCCGCCGTCGGCCCGCCCAGCTATCAGAACGTCTTCGGCGTGCAGTTGACCAAGGAAGCGGCCACCGATCTGCGCATCTGCGCGATTACCGCCGCGATGCCATCGGGCACCGGGCTCGACAAGTTCGCCGCTGCTCACCCGGAGCGATTCTTTGACGTCGGGATTGCCGAGCAGCACGCCGTGACCTTTGCCGCAGGCCTTGCCGCGCAGGGGATGCGGCCGTTCTGCGCGATCTATTCCACGTTCCTGCAGCGCGCCTTTGATCAGGTGGTGCATGACGTGGCAATCCAGAACCTGCCGGTACGCTTTGCCATTGACCGGGCCGGGCTGGTCGGCGCGGATGGCGCGACGCATGCCGGTTCGTTCGACGTGACCTACCTTGCCACTCTGCCCAACATGGTGGTCATGGCCGCCGCTGACGAGGCGGAGCTGGTCCACATGACGCACACCGCCGTGCTGCACGACAGCGGGCCAATCGCGTTTCGTTATCCGCGCGGGAGCGGCACCGGGGTCGCGCTGCCTGACGTGCCGCTGCGGCTGGAAATCGGCAAGGGCCGCATTGTCCGCTCGGGCACCAAGGTCGCGTTGCTGTCGCTCGGCACCCGGCTGGGTGAGGCGCTGAAGGCCGCTGACCAGCTGGAAGCGCGCGGGCTATCGACCACGGTCGCTGACCTGCGTTTTGCCAAGCCGCTCGACAACGACCTGATCCGCCGCCTGATGGCGACGCATGAGGTGGTCATCACGGTTGAGGAAGGCTCAATTGGCGGTCTGGGCGCGCATGTCCTGACGATGGCCAGCGACGAGGGTCTGACCGATGCGGGCCTCAAAATACGCACCCTGCGCTTGCCCGATACGTTCCAGGACCACGATTCGCCCGACAAGCAATATGACGAAGCCGGTCTGAACGCCCCGCAGATCGTCGATACCGTACTCAAGGCCCTGCGGCATAACAGCGCCGGGGTCGAGGAAGCCCGCGCCTGAATCCACCCGCCCTGTTGCGCATTACTCCGGCGGCAGTGGTACAGTAATCTCGAAGCGAGCCTCCCTGCCCGCCTCCGGATATTTTATCGATCCGTGGATCTGGCGGACCAGCACCTGAATGGCGCGCAGCCCCAACCCCGCTTCCCCCTCGGGATCGAAATCGGCGGGCACCCCCGGGCCGGTATCGGTAACGGTCAGCACGGTCGAACCCGGGTTGATCGCCAGCCGGACAGTCACCAGCGCCGCCGCACCGATGTCACAATATTTGCAGGCGTTGGTGATCAGTTCATTCGCCACGATACCAAGCGGCACCGCTGTATCGACGGTGAGGTGAACCGGGCTGGTCTGCACATCGAACGAAATGTTGCTGCCGCTCACCGTTCGCGCGATGTCGCGGCACATCTGTTCCAGATAGCTGCCGAACTCGATCTCGTCGCCGTCGGTGAGCCGATAGAGCCGTTCATGCACCCGGCCGATCGCCAACACCCGCGACGAGGCGGCAGCAAGCGCATCTTTCGTCTCCGTGTTACGCGCCGAAGCGCGTTGCAGCATCAGCAGCCCGCTAACGATGGCCAGACTGTTCCGCACTCGATGTTCAATCTCGCGCGCGAGCACGTCCTTGTCGGACAAGGCTTGCCGCAGTTCCTGCTCAAGCCGCATATGCTCTGACAGATCGTAGAAATAACACACCACCCCGTCAGAACTGTCCGGCAGAATGACGCGTTCGATCCGCCAGTCATATGACATGGTCGCACCGGCGTGGGTTTCGATAGTGGTAAGCCCGACAAACGTCTCGCCGGTTTCACGCGCCTTTCGGAACGCACTGACAGCGTTGTCCGTGTACGGCTTGGTCCACAGTTTGGCGATGACATCGTAATAATACTGCCCGATCACCGGTCCAATATGTGCTAAAGTCTTCGCCGCACCTTGACTGAGATGCAACAGCCGCAAGTCGCCATCAACGACGAAAATTCCGAACGGATTGTTGCGAACCAAGTCTGCAAAAGTCTCGGCATTGCGGGCCAGTTGCTGCCGCGCTTCGGTGGCGTCGGTGACGTCGGTGTGAACGCCAACCCATTCAAGCAGGTTACCATCGTCATCTGACACGGGAATCGCGCGAATGGAGAAGTGTCGGAACACGCCATCATGGCGTTTCACCCGATGCTCGAAGATGAACGGCTCGCGCGCGGCCACAGCGGCATTCCATGCGATCAACGTGGGTTCGGCGTCGTCCGGATGGACAGCTTTCAGCCAATCTTGCCCCGCATATTGACCGAGCGTCTGTCCGGTCAGCTTGGCCCATCCGGGCTGTTCCTCTGTCATGTGGCCCTTGCCGTCGCTGGTCCACAAAACTCCGTCCGCCGCCTCTATCGCGGCACGAAAGCGCATCTCGCTTTTACGCAACCGCGCTTCATTCGCGTGACGATCTGAAACGTCGCGGAAGAAAATCGCCAGACCACCACAGGTCATCGGATAGACCCGCATATCCAGCCAACCGGAATTGGCGCCGTTCAGCACAAATTGCTCTTCGAAACTGACCATCCGCTTTTCGACCAGCGCGCGT
This sequence comes from Novosphingobium sp., assembly GCA_040004085.1. GTDB lineage: Bacteria > Pseudomonadota > Alphaproteobacteria > Sphingomonadales > Sphingomonadaceae > Novosphingobium. Next base: position 2,865 of record JBDUBN010000090.1, on the reverse strand, counting down.
TTATAAAGAGCGCCGCTCGGGTGCTCTGCAGTGCCGGGATAAGCCTCCCACACCAACTGACCGATCAGTTCCTCGCGCCGCTTAGTGGTGTAACGCAGCGCCTGAGCATTGACTTCGAGGATGCGCTGATCGGGGTCAAGCAGGATGAACCCCTCATCGATATTGTTGAGAACCGTGCGCATCGAGAGAATATTGGCAATTGGGGTGTCCGCGGCCGTCGCCGGAAACAACAATGCACCACCCGGACCGCCTTCGTTGTCGGGATCGTCCGAAAATTGCGAAACTGGCTCCATAAGTGCCCCCGCTATTCCAGTCGTGTATCAGTGTAGCATAACCCCCTTTTCCCAAAACTGACAAGTTTATCCAACGCGGAATTCGAATGCGCCTGCGTCTGCGCCTAAGTATTGGAACCAAGTCGCCATTTACGTCGTTTAATTCGGGTGGACGGCGCCCTCGTCGGTCCCGTGAAAGCGTACATTCCATGGCTCGCCTGACTTTCATCGACGCCGACGCGCCCGGTTATACGCGCCATAAGATCGCTGAAAAGGCCAGGCCCGGTGGATCGCGCGCCAGCGTCGCAAACATCTGGGAATATCGCGACGACAAGGGCGAAATCGTCAGATCGCGCGCGATCATCAATCGCCTGAACCGGATAGCCCTGCCGCCCGCCTACCACGACGCATGGTTCGCCCGCGACCCAAACGCTCACATTCAGGCTACCGGCATCGACGAGAAAGGCCGCAAGCAGTATCGCTATCACGCGGACTTTGTCGTTCAGCGCACCGAGTCCAAATATGCCGCCTGCGCCGAATTTGGCAAGGCGCTGCCCAAAGTTCGGGCGCAAGTGGAGATTGACCTCGCGCGGCGCGATCTTTCGCGCGAACGCGTGGTCGCGGCGATCATCCGTCTGCTCGATCTTGGCAGCGTCAGGATCGGCAACGAAAGCTATGCCAAAGCCAACAGCAGTTTTGGCGCGACCACGCTGCGCGAGCACCATGCCAAGGTCCGCGGGACCAAGCTGATGCTGAATTATGTCGGCAAATCGGGCAAGGTTCACGAACTCAGCATTGCCGATGCGCGGCTGGCCCGAGTTGTGCGGCGCTGTCAGGACTTGCCGGGCGGCAACCTGTTTCAGTTCGTCGGCGATGACGGCGCGGTGCACGCCGTGTCGTCCACAGACGTCAACGATTGCCTGCGCCGACACGCGGGCGAATTCACCGCCAAGGATTTCCGCACCTGGTCAGCCAGCGTCATCGCGTTTGATTATCTGGCAAATACCCCCGACAAACCATCGCTGAAGGCCATGTTGGAGCGGGTGTCGCGGCAACTGGGCAATACCCCCGCAATTGCCCGCAAAAGCTATGTCCACCCGGCGATGATTGACGCCGTGCAGGCCGGACGCGAGGTCAAGCGTCCGCTGCCGCGCGCCACCCGCTACCTGTCCCGCGCAGAACGCGGGCTGCTGGCGCACCTTGATGCGCTCGCCAGCAACAGCGAAGCATGAGCGGTTTGCGGCAGCGAGGTCATTCCGCTGGCTCCAGCATCGCGCGACGTTTGCGCGCGCCGTGGCACCCTTTGGCGCAGCAAGCCCCGACCGCCGGGAGCGGCGCATTGTCCTGCATCCCCACCAGCCGGACCATCTGCGGCGCCCCATCGCTGCTGCTGCACAGCGGCACGATCAGCGCTCCGGGCGCGGGCGGTGCGGCATTGAGCGAGGCCGGGACCAGCGCCATCAGACCGAACAGCGTGCGCAGATTCATGGCAAATCGTCCTCGTCGATCAGGATGCGGTTGGCCGCGCCGTCCATGTCGTCGAACTGTCCGCGCCGCAGCGCCCACGCGAAGGTGGCGAGACCAATTCCACCCATCGCCAGCGCCAGCGGAATCAACAGGACCATGCCGTTCATCGTGCAGCCCTCACCAAGCGAAGCGAATTGGCGACCACCAACAGTGAACTGGCCGACATCGCCGCCGCTGCAACCAGCGGCGTGACCAGACCGGCCATCGCGGCGGGCACCGCCAGCAGGTTGTAGCCGATCGCCAGCGTAAAGTTCTGCCGCACCACCCGCATTGTCCGCCGCGCCGCCGAAATCGCCCGGGGGATCGCCAGCAGCGAATCGCCAAGAAACACCACGTCCGCCGCTTGCCGCCCGACATCGCTGGCCGAACCGGGTGCGATGGAAGCGTCAGCGGCGGCCAAAGCCGGGCCGTCATTCAGGCCGTCGCCCGCCATCAGCACGCGCCGTCCGGCATTCTGCAATCGGGTGATGGCGGCCTGCTTGTCGGCGGGCCTAGCCGCAGCGTGAGCCGTCAGCCCGGTGGTCCGCGCGACTTCGGCCACCGCAGCAGTGGCATCGCCGGACAGGATCGAGCAATCAATGCCCAGCGCCTGCAACTTTTGCAGCGCCGCAGCCGCATCGGGGCGCAGCCGGTCGGCGAAAGTGATCAGGCGCACGGGTTCACCCTCAATCGTCAGGGCTGTTGCCATGCCAAGTGAATGCTCAGGTCTGCGAAGCGAAACCGCCTTGCCGTTCCACCGGGCGGTAACACCTGTACCCGGCACTTCGCTCACGTCCTCCAGCGATGCGGGTCGATGCCCCGCCGCCGACAGCGCCGTCACCAGCGCGCGCGACAAGGGGTGGCGGCTGTGTGATGCCAGCGCCAGTGCCGCCACTGCGGCATGGGCGGGCAGGATGTCCGAGGTCGCCGGATCGGGGGTCGGTTGGCCCAGGGTCAGGGTGCCGGTCTTGTCGAGCAAGGCGCGGTCGATCCCGGCCAGCCGCTCCAGCGCGCTGCCGTCTTTCACCATGATCCCCGCGCGCATCAGTGCCCCGCTGGCGACGACTTGCGCCACCGGCACGGCCAA
>JBDUBN010000446.1:0-2572 GCA_040004085.1 Novosphingobium sp. | reverse complement strand
GCATCGGACAATGTGCTGGCTGTTTCGGGCGTTTTCGCAGGCTACGGTCGTATCAAGCACGGGTTGCCCGCGATCCCCGTGCTGCGCGACGTTGGTTTCACGCTTCGACGCGGCGCAGCGCTGGGGGTGATTGGCGAATCCGGTTCGGGCAAGTCCACGCTCGCCCGGGTCATTGCCGGTCTGCTTCCCGCTACCACGGGTGAGATCCGGCTGCAGGATGACGTCCTGCCGCGCGGCATGAGTGACCGCAGCCGCGAACAGCTTCGGCGTGTCCAGATTGTTTTCCAAAACGCCGATAACGCGCTCAATCCCGCGCAATCGGTGGGTGAGATCCTTGCCCGTCCGCTGGCGTTTTACCATCACATGAAAGGTGCGGCGGCGCAGGCGCGGGTGGCCGAATTGCTTGACCTCACCCGCTTGCCCAAAGATATTGTCAACCGGCGCAGCAGCGAACTTTCGGGCGGGCAGAAACAACGGGTCAACCTCGCCCGGGCCCTCGCCGCGAACCCGGATGTGCTGATCTGTGACGAAGTGACGTCCGCGCTCGACACCGTGGTCGCTGCGGCGATTCTGGATCTGATCGACAGCCTCAGGCGCGATCTGGGAATTGCCACGATCTTCATCAGCCATGATATCTCTACCGCGCGCGCCTTTTGCGACGATATCATGGTGCTTTATGCGGGCCGGGTGGTGGAACTGGGTAGCCGGGCGCGCTTTGCGGATGATTTGCATCATCCCTACACCTCGCTGCTGGTCGATTCCGTGCCCGATCTGGACACGACATGGCTGGCCAGCAGAAGCACGGCAAAGCCCCCTGCGCTCCCCGACGCTGCTTCGGCGGGGCTCGTTAATGACGCGCTGTGCCCATTTTTGCCACGGTGTCCGGTCGCCATTCGCGGCGCTTGCGACACATTCGCGCCGCCGCGCCGCGAGCGGGACGAGCAGTGCATCCTGTGTCACCACGACTGGGATGAACTTGACACGACTCCGCACGATATCCCGGCAATGCTAGCGACCCGCGAATGACTACGCGGGATATCCTGATGTCAGCGCTCCAAGCGGAAGAACTGGACGAGGCACTGGGCCTTTCGATTGCGCTTGGCTGGCCCTACCGGCTTGAAGATTGGCAATTCGCCCATGCGCTAGGCGAAGGACTGGCGCTGCGCCATGACGGACGCCTGATTGGAACCGGCATGCGCTGGAACTATGGCCCCAAGTTCGCCACGGTCGGCATGATCATCGTCGACGCCGCATACCGCGGACAAAGTCTTGGCTCACGACTGATGGACGGACTGTTGGACGGCGCCGGCGACCGAACAGTGATCCTCAATTCAACCCTCGATGGTATGGAACTTTACCGCAGGCGCGGGTTCAAAAGTGTCGGGACCACGTGCCAGCACCAAGGGATCGCCAAGCCGGTGCAAGCGCCGACCGCTGCTTTTCGCATTGAGCGTGCCACGGATGCGATCTGGCCTGCCCTGATCGAACTCGACGAGGGTGCCGCAGGCGTGCCGCGTGCCCGTCTGCTGCGGGCACTGGCTGAAACGGGAGTGGCGAGTGTCCTGCTGGGCGAAGATGGCACGGCGCAAGGCTATGCCGTCTGCCGCGAATTCGGACGCGGGCACGTGATCGGCCCGGTGGTGGCAGCAGACGCCGAACAAGCCGCAGCACTGATCGCCCATGCCATGTCCGACCTCGCCGGACGGTTCGTGCGGGTCAATACGTCCGCCGTGTCGGGCCTTGGTAACTGGCTGACCGAGCAAGGCCTTCCCCATGTCGGTGTCGAGGAGGCTATGGTGCGAGGAAGGCTTCCGGAAACAACCTCACCAGTGCGGATATTCGCACTTTGCAGCAATTCACTCGGGTAGGGTCCCGTTTTTATGACTGATATCCTGATTTCCACTCCAACCGCCGCGCCAGCAGCCGGAGAGCAAACGCTGGCGACCTTACCGACACCGGCGCTCATCCTCGATCGCGACCGGATGGACCGTAACATCGCTCGTCTGAAGGGGCTGATGGCCGCACATGGGGTGACGTTTCGCCCTCATCTCAAGACTGCAAAGTCGATAGACGCCGCACGGCGGATTTTCCCTGATGGACCCGGTCCAATTACCGTGTCCACCCTCGCCGAAGCTGAATATTTCGCCCGCGAAGGCGGATTTACCGATATTACTTATGCGGTCGGGCTTGATCCAAACAAGGCGCTTCGCGCGGCGCAGCTTTGCGCCAGCGGAGTCGATCTGAAGGTGACGCTCGACACACCGGAGCAGGCGGCAGCACTTGGCGCGGCGGGGAGGGAAACCGGCCATTGCCCGGCAGCTTTCATCGAAGTCGATTGCGATGGCCACCGTGGCGGTATCGCCCCGAGCGATCCCAAGCTGATCGTGGTTGCACGGGCGATGAGGGATGCCAGTGTGCCGATTGCCGGGGTGCTCACCCATGCGGGCGAATCCTATGCCCTGCACGATCCCGAAGCGCTGGCTGCCGCCGCAGAGGCGGAGCGCGCGGCGGCCGTCGATGCGGCTGCAGCGCTGCGCGGTGCCGGTTTCGACTGCCCGATTGTCAGCGTCGG
>JBDUBN010000089.1:0-8623 GCA_040004085.1 Novosphingobium sp. | reverse complement strand
CCAGACATACAAGCTCGCCGCGCGGCCGCCCTGGCCGAGTGGCAGTCGCTGATGGCCTGATATTTGCGTTGCTGGGGAGCAGTGCGTTAAGTGGAGACGAGTTTGCAACGGACTGACACGTCCCGATGGAGTCACTGCCACACAGCTCCGACAGCCCTCTCGAACTCGTTCAGCCGCCTTGTTGTTCGGGAATCCTGATGTTGCGAGAGCGCATTGGCGTCACCCAGAAGCGGTATTGTCGCACCTGCCTGCGCAGGTGAGGGTGGGCACCCCTTAACGTCTTGTTGGATATTGGGAGCGAACTGTTGACGATCATCGATTTCACGCATGATGCACATCTTTCGTCCTGGGTGCCTGGCGCCGACGGGCATCATGCGTTCCCGGTCCAGAACCTGCCGCTTGGCGTTTTTACTCCACCCGGCGGCGCCCGTGCGCGGGGCGGGGTGGCGATTGGCGATTACATACTCGACCTCGCTGCGGCCGCTCCGCTTCTCCCCGCAGAGGCGCAGGGCCCAGCCAGCCTGACCAATGCCCCGACCCTCAACGCGCTGTTTGCCCGAGGACATGGCGCGATGACGGCCTTGCGCCGGGCCTTGAGCGCCCTGCTTACCAATTTCGAACGCGTGGGAGATACAACCCGCCTGCTCCACCCGATGGCGGACTGTACCCTGCACCTCCCCTTTGCCATCGGAGACTACACCGATTTCTATACCGGGATCCATCATGCGGTGAACGTCGGCAGCCTGTTGCGGCCCGACAACCCGCTGATGGAAAACTATAAACACATCCCGATCGGATATCATGGGCGCGTGTCGTCGATCCAGCCCAGCGGCGTGGACGTGGTGCGGCCCCACGGGCAGGTGGTGCCCGCCGGTCAGGACGTGCCGGTATATCTGCCGACCGCCAGGCTGGACCACGAAGTCGAAATGGCGATCTGGGTGGGTCAGGCCAACCCACTGGGAACGGCGGTCCCGATCGCCGCCGCCGCCGACTACATAGGCGGCCTGTCCTTGCTTAACGATTGGTCTGCGCGGGATGTGCAGACTTGGGAATATCGCCCGTTGGGGCCGTTCCTGGGCAAGAACTTTCATTCGACAATCTCCCCTTGGGTGGTGACCACCGCCGCGCTGGCGCCATTCCGCACCGCCCAACCGTGTCGGCCAGCCGGCGACCCGGAGCTGCTGCCCTACCTGCACAACGAGGGAGATCTGGCTGCGGGCGCCTTCGCGGTGACGATCGAGTCGTGGCTGCGCACCGAACGGATGGCGCGTGCGGGGATGGAGCCGGTCCGGCTGAGCTCGGCGTCCATGACCAACATGTACTGGACCCCCGCACAGCTGATCGCCCATCACACTTGCAACGGCTGCAACCTGGCTCCGGGCGACCTCCTAGGTACCGGCACTCTGTCGGGTACCGACCGCGACAGCCTGGGCAGCCTGATGGAGTTGTCTCGCGGCGGGCGGGAAAAGCTGGTGCTTCCGGGAGGCGAAGCGCGGACCTTCCTGGAGGACGGCGACGAGCTCATCCTCACCGCCTATGCGGAGCGGGAGGGCTTTGCACGGATCGGATTTGGAGAATGCCGGGCGCGGATCCTGCCGGCTCAAGGCACCTGAGCGCTACCTAATGCAGCAGACCCGACTGGAACTGTCGCACCGCTGAAAAGTAACGCAGGAACAGCTCATTCTGACTGGAGATGGCGAGCTTGGCATAAGCCCGTTTGCGGTGCGTGGCGACGGTGTTAATCGAAATAGAGCAATTGAGGCTGATTGCCTCCGTGGAATAGCCCATGATGATCCCGGCGCAAACTTCGGCCTCGCGCTGGGTGAGCTTACCGGGCGAACTAATCAGGATCCCGCGCAGGTACTCCAGGGTGCGCTGGCGAAGGTCGGCCGACATATCGCTGGCCGCATGAACAAAGCTCAGTTCGTGGACATCGTTACTGGCCGAAATCAGTTCGCTATGACGGTGCAGGGCCTTGACCATGAACACCCCCACGGCCTGCATGGTCTCCACTTCGCGCTCGCCGAAGTTGCGCTGCGCGTCGCGCCGGTAGAAACTCGTGTAGTACAGGGTTCCATTAACCTCGGCGAGAACCACCAGCTCCTGCGCCAAGGCAGGGCCATCGTAATAGTGGCGGCGATATTCCAGGTCGAAGATCTGCCTGGGATCAATGATATCAACGCTCACCGCCAGTCCGCGACGATTGTGCAGGTTGGGGTCGCGGCGGAAGCCCTCGGCAACGTAATCCTTCGCCAGCCGACGGGCCATTTCGAGTTCCTCGTCGGAATTGCCCTCAACCAGCAGCGAGCTGGGCGCCGTTGGGTCGGGAAACGAGAAAACCGTGCATTCGTCGACCTCCAAAAGGTCCCGGAACAGGTCGTAGAAAGCAAGCCCGAACTCACGCGAGCCAATGGTCGCTACCAGATCGCCAAATCGATTGAAGTCAAATGCTTGCTTCATTCGTTTTCTTTGCAGTTACAAGGCCGATCAACAGGCGGAACGATAGCAGCCGCGCCATGGCCAAGTCAAACCCATCCCTTGGCGCCGATCGGCGCCAAGGGATGGGGATCAACTGCGGACGTAGCCGGTCTTTGTCCCGAAAATCAGGTCGCGCTCACTCCAGTTACGGCGGGTGGCCCAATGCTCCAGCACCGGGACCGCCTCCGCCCTGAAGGCCGCACTCATTTCAGCGGTCGAAACATCGGCACTGAGTTCGAGGCGATGGCCCGAGGGATCGAAGAAATAGATCGAATGAAGGAAGTCGTCATGGTTGGTCGGCCCGACAACCTTGAGCCCCCTGTCCTCGAGACGCGCCTTGGCTGCCAGCAGTTCATCCATGCCGGCGACCCTGAAGGCAAAGTGCTGGATCCAGTCGGGCGTGCGCGGATCGCGGCCTGAAACTTCGCCTTCGTCTTGCGGGCATTCAAAAAATGCAATGCAGCTGCCGTCTTCCATAGCGAAGAAGATATGGATGTGCGGGCTGTAAAGCCCGGTGGAAGGCACATGATCCTCGCCCATGGCATGAATGAACTCGAGCCCGAGTGCTTCGGTGTAGAATGCAACCGTTTCCTTGGCATCTTTGCAGCGGAACGCCGCATGATGAAGGCTCTTGCACAGCATTTCGCTTCCTTCCCTTGCTTGTCTCCCCTCCGCTGGAGGGAATCAGACACGTGCGCCACTCTAGGCTGACCGGCTCGGCGCACCATACCCCGTCAAGGTGACGCGGCTGCAATCAGACCAGGAAGCGGCCCCCATCGACAATGATCCTCGCGCCGGTGGTCGCGGTCAGGTGGGTGATGCAGGCCATGACGGCCCTGGCGACGTCTTCTGGTTCAACGATCCGCTTGAGCGGGGTTGTTTCGGCTACCCGTGCCAGCTGCTCGCGGCCGCGGCCGGGCAGGAAATCGGTGGCGACGGCCCCCGGGGAAACGCACATGACACGTATCTCAGGCCCCAACGCGCGAGCCAGAGAAAGCGTCATGGTATCGAGGGCGCCTTTGGAGGCACAGTAGCCAACGCTGCTACCCGAACCGGTAAAGCCAGAGATCGAGGAGATGTTCACCACAACGCCATCGCCGTGCGCCTTGAGCGCCGGGGCAAAGGCGCGGATCGTGGCGAAGGGTCCGCGCACATTGCTGACCAGGATCCGGTCGAGCAGCTCGTCATCGAGCCCGTCAAGGTCAGCATGGGGGACTTGCCGTGCGGTTCCGGCCGAGTTGATCAGGATGTCCACCCTGCCGTGTTCGGCAAGGACCGATCGCGCTGCCACTACTACCGAGGCGCTGTCGTTTATTTGGATGGCGAACCGGCTATGGCCGCGACCAGGCAGCGCTTCCAGGACTGCAGCGGCCTTGGCCTCGTTGTTGTTGTAGCCAATGGCGACCTGCGCGCCGGCGGCTGCCAGCATCCGCGCCGAGGCTGCGCCGATTCCCCCGCTTCCGCCGATAACGACTGCGACCTTTCCTGCCAGTTCACCCATAATCGATGACTCCCCCTGCATGCTTCAGACTGCCGTTGCGGCCGCTTCACCCGGTGACACGACTGCGGCAATGGCCGCCAGCCGCCCCGCGAAGAACGGCGCCGGCTTCAGGATCCGCGTGCGCTGCTCCACGATCATTCCGCGCACGTCTTCCCAGTAGGCCGCGAAGTCAGGATCAGCGCGCATCGCGGCCCGGCGCGCGTCGCGCTCGTCAAGGCTGCGATGGAGCCAGAGATGGACCACTTCGTTCAGCGCGCCGATCTCGGCGGCGTAATAGCCAAGCATCATATCAAGGTAGCGTGATTGCGGAACCAGCCCCCGCGCCTCGTAGAGCGCGAAATAGGCCGGGATGCAGCCGGGCAGGAGGCGGTAGACCCGCTCTTCCACGTACATCGGGGATCAGCTCCCGCTGATGTCGGCGATGAAGGCGATATCGGCGCCGACGATAGTGCCGCTGGCCGCGCCCGAACTGCTGTTCGCGCCATAGATCTTGCCGATCGTGCGCATGGCGGCATGGTCCTCGATGGTGAAGCCCACACAGGGCAGCAGCTTTTCCTTCCAGACGAATAGCACGAGGTCATCGGCGAGGGCGATGTGGCGGCACTCGTCGAAGTCGCCCAATCCGGCGTCCGGTCCCTTGAGGCAGTGCCACGCATAGTAGCGGTCCGTGATGTAGTAGTGATCGTACTGGTGCGTTGAGCTGTAGGTATAACGTAATTGGCGGCCGATCAGCAGGTTGCTCGGGCCGAAGCCGTTCTGTTCGGCATCTGGTGCGTACCAGTTCCGCCAGGTAATCCCGACTGCGCTCTGGCTGCCCGTGGCGGCGATCCGTTCGATCAGGCTGTCGGGCATGTTGGGCAGGGGGGCAATGACATCGGCCTGCAGTGCCCTGCCGGCGGGAGCATCGACGACGATCAGGCGGGTTGTCCCGCTGGCGCCGGTTTCGGCATCGATGAGATAGATGCCGGGCCGGATTGCGTACCAGGTGGCGGGGAAATGGCTTCCTCCCAGGCTAACGCTGGCGGTCTCGAGGCTCAGCGTGTCGCCGGTATCCGGGTCGACCAGCACAATGGGGCCGGCGGGTGGTTGCACGGGCGCTGGAGCGCCCTCGCCATGATTCACCAGGATGTCCTCGATTTCGGGCCATGCGGTCGGCGCGGTGGTTTTGGTCATGGAAGGATCCTGGTTCTGGCGGGTGTTTGAGTGGGCGCGCTGCTCTCCAAGGAGCCGAAAAAGTGGGCCGGGCTACCGGGGCTGAAAGCCTCGCTGCCCGGCCCTCAGGCAGGGTCAGAAAGTCTGGCCAAACTTGATGCCGAAGAACTGCGGCTTGATCGGATAAGTGCGCGAGGAATTCGAACACAGGGTGATTGAACAGACCGTGTTTTTGCTCAGGTCACCGCGCGTGTCGAAGGCGTTCTGCAGGAACAGCTCGATGGTCTTGTTGCCGCCAAATGTCGCTCCGACCGAGACATCGAACGAAGTCCACGGCCGGGTATTGCCGAGCAGTCCGTTCTCCCGCACGTTGAGCACGCTCAGCGTGCTGCTCTGGTGGTTGACCACGCCCTGGACATAACCTTGAACCGTGTCAGACAGCGCCCTGTCGTAACGGGCCGAGACCGTGCTCTTGAAGCGCGGCTGAGCAGGCAGGCGAGTGCCCGCAGGCGCAGCAACTCCGGCCCCGGCGCAGGTGGCCGGCGAGATGATCCCGCCCGGGGTCGAAACCGGCTGGCAGAAGGTGGTGGACAGCGCGGCATTATTATACGCTGCGGAGCCCGTGAGTGTCAGTCCATGATAGGACCAAGCGATTTCGCCTTCGATGCCGTAGACCCTGGCATTGCCGGCATTGAACACGGCGGTCACCGCGTTGAAGCCAGGCAGCACCAGCGTGTATTGCATGTCCTTCCACTTTTCGTAGTACAGCGCCGCGTTGATCCTGAGATTGCGGTTCCACGTCGTCTTGAAGCCGAGCTCGAAATTGTCGAGCGTGTCGGCCTTGTACGCGCCGATCCGCGGCCGACGATTGGCCCCGCCGGGACGAAAGCCGGTTGAATAGGTGGCATAGATCATCTTCGAGGGCGAGACCTGCCAACTCAGGTTGACCTTGTGAGTCTCGCCACTCTGCTTCTCGACCGTATTGATGTTCGCGCAGCTACTGGTGATCGGGATGGTGCAGCCCGCGCCGGCCGCGGTAAAATCGATTCCGAAGAAGCCGTGTTGGGTGTTGTTCACCTTGAACCCGCGGATCCCGCCGGTCAGGCTGACCGAAGGCGCAATGTGCCAGGTCGCCTCGCCGAACAGCGCATAATCCTGCCACGTCATGCGCAGCGCGTTGAGGAAGACCGCGTCATCGCGCACGGCGAATGGCAGGCTGGTGCCCGGTCGCCGCACCCCGGTTGCGCCGATCCCAGGGATGAAGAACTCCGCGTTCGTATCCTGGGTTTGACGCTGGTAGAATCCACCGAACTGGAACGAGACCGGCCAGTCGGCGGGTGAGGCGAGGCGCAGTTCGTGCGTCATCTTTGTCTGGGTCAGCTTGGAGCTGAAGGCCTCGGTCGGATCAAGGAAACCACCGCCCGGCAAGGGGAACTTGGTGTAGTTAGGATAGGCCGGCGAGGTATCGTAATAGGTGGTATAGTAGGTATAGTCGTTCAGGTTATCGATCTTGCGGTGGCTGTAGCCACCGGCGTAGACGAGGTCGAACACCCCGATCTTGCCCTTCACAGACAGTTCGGCCTGGTACCATTCGTCCTTGTTGTAGCCGAGCGTGTAGTCCTTCACCGCGAGATCGCCGACGCGCGGGTCGTAAAGGAACGAACCCTTTGCATTCTGATGCTGCGCCATGATCGAGGGCGTGACGGTCCAGTTGTCATCAAGGTCGATGCCCAGGGCCAGCCGCCCCCCATAGGTCTCGACCGGGTTGAAGTCGTCCTTGGCGATGGCTGCGTTGGTCTTGACGAAGTTGGTCGTCGGGTCGCCGTCGTTCAGGGTGTAGTTGATCGTGCCGGGACGGTTGTCGATATAGCCGCCTTCCTTGCTATAGAAGGCTACCGCACGCAGGGCGGCACGGTCGCCCAAGGGCACATTGACAAAGCCTTCGAACTGGCCACCGGCTTGGCCCTTGCCATACTTGTTGCCCTGGATATTGTATCCGGCCTCGAACTTGCCGGGGTTCGGTTTGTTCGGAATGATGCGCAGGGTGCCCGAAAGCGAACTGGCGCCATAGAGCGTACCCTGCGGTCCCGAGAGCGCCTCGACGCGGGCGATGTCGTAGGCGTGAACATCGAGCATGCGGCCCGGCGTGGTCACCGGGATTTCGTCGAAGTAGACCCCGACGGTCGGAAGCAGGGCAGTGGGCAGGAGGCTGCCGATGCCTGTGGAGATACCACGGAAGTACACTTCGTTGCGGCCCGGACCCAGCGTCTTGAAGCTGACTGACGGAAGCAAGGTGGCGTAGGCGGCAAAATCGCTGGCATTGCGCTGTTGCAGGAGTTCGCTGCCGAGCGCCTGCATCGAGATCGGAACCTTCTGGATCGAATCCGCCCGCTTGGTTGCGGTCACCACGATTTCTGCAAGCTCGCTGGGCGCTTCGGCGCCCGCTTGGGGCTGGCCGATATCAGGCGTTGCCTGGCCCCAGGCTGGCGCGGCCGCGAGCGCGGCGCAGGCGGCACTGGAGAGCATGGCCTGCCGGATGCGTATTGACCTCATGATTATTCCCCCTCGTCTGTGCGAAGATCTTCTCTTGACGATGGCAATGCTATGCGGCTGACCGGCAGCCGAACCATACCCTCGCGGGGTGACCGATAGCGCGGCGGCGGCTCAGGGGGCGTCGGGATAGGCGTCCAGTACGTCGCCCAGGGCTGCGATCAGCGGGGGCAGATGCTGCTCGAAGCGGCGCCAGTGCTCGAGCCCGCTGGTGTAGATCGGTTGGCGCACCTGCTCCGAACTGGCTGTTCGCACCGCACGTGGGGTTTTCCAGAACGAAAGGCACCCTTCCTCAAACGGCACGCCGACATGAGCCAGCAGCCGCTCAACCTCGCCGCGGGTGTCTGCCACCATGCGTTCGTAGATCACCCGGTGGACATGGCCTGGTGCCTCGCGGTCAAGGGCCTGCATGGCGAGCACATAATCGCGGTAGTAGTGGCCGATGTCGCCGAGATCATAGCTGAAGCCCTGACCGCTGGCGAAGTGCTGGCGAAATCCGGAGAGACAGCAGGCCAGCGGATGGCGGCGCGCATCGATGATCCGGGCGTTTGGCAGGATCAGCCGGATCAAGCCGGCATGCCGCCAGTTGTTGGGCATCTTGTCGATGAAGAAGGGCTTGCCAGTCTTGCGCTGCACCCGCGTCCGCTCAAGATAAAGTTCGCCCAGGGCGCGCAGCTCTGCACCCGGAAGCCCGGCGATCGCCTCGGGATAGGTTTCACCCATCCGCGCCTTCAGCTTGCCGACGATTGACAGCATGTCGGGCAGTTCCATCGTGCCTTCGATCAGGCTGTGGCTGGCAAGGATCTGCTCCACCAGCGTAGATCCAGCGCGCGGCATCCCGACAATGAAGATCGGGTCCGCAGCCATGCAGCCCTGTCCCTCGTGCGCCGCGAAGAATCCGGCGGTAAACAGGGCATCAGCGCGACGGCACTGGCGGGAAAC
>JBDUBN010000445.1:0-2579 GCA_040004085.1 Novosphingobium sp. | reverse complement strand
TATCTAGTGGATGGTTTTGCGAATGCCAGCCGCTAAGCTATCGGAACCATATGCCACGCATCCTGATCTTCGGCCTCGGCTATAGCGCCAAAGTCATCGCCGCCGCGCTGGCCACGTGCGGGTGGGAGGTGATTTCAACCGGGCGGGACGGCACCTTGCGCTTTGACGATAGCGGCAATGTGCGGGTCGCTTTGGCCGATGCCAACCATGTGCTGTCGTCCGTCCCGCCCAGCGGTGAAGGCGGCGACCCGGTGCTGGAACTGTATGGCGACGCGCTGCGCGGCAAGGCGCTGTCGTATCTGTCCTCCACGGGGGTTTATGGCGATTGCGGCGGAGCGTGGGTCGATGAAAGCGCGCCGACAGGCACTGGCCGCCGCACCGCGAGGGCGGATTGTGATGCACGGTGGCTGGGGCTCGGCGCGCGGGTGTTGCGCTTGCCGGGTATATACGGTCCGGGCCGCAGTGCGCTTGACCGGGTGCGCGAAGGACGCGCGCAGCGGATTGACCTGCCGGGTCAGGTGTTCAGCCGCGTGCACGTGGACGATATCGCCAGCGGGTTTGTCGCGGCGCTGGATGCACCACCGGGGGCATACAACCTCGCCGATGATCAGCCGTGTAGCCAGAATGCGGTGATTGAGGAGGCTTGCCGGTTACTGGGGCAATCGCCGCCGCCGTTGCTGTCATTAGAAGCCGCTTCGCTGTCTCGACAAGCCCGCGCGTTTTATGCGGAAAACCGCCGGATCGCTAATGGTAAGGCCAAGCGCGTGCTCGGCTGGCGGCCACTTTATCCCACCTATCGGGATGGCCTACACGCTGTTCTTGGCGCCGGAGGGATTCTTCGCGCCGGAGGATAGCGCAATCAGCAGGCCCGCCAGCGCCACCAGCGCGCCCGCGCCCGCCAGCCACGACCAGCGATAGCCTTCAAACACCGTCGACAATCCCATCGCGATCACCGGCGCCAGCACGCCACTATACGCCGCACGTCCAGCGCCCATCTTGCGGATCAGCGAAAAATACAACGGGAAGGTGACCACCGATCCGAGCAGCGCCAGATAGAGCACGCCGCCCAGATAAGCCGGGCTCGGATCGAAAACCGGCGGACCGTAAAGCAACCATGACAGCATGAAGTTGAAAATCGTGGCCCAGATCATGGCCCACGCAATCATCGGCCACAGCGCCATGCGCCGCGCCGTCTCACTCGCCTGCAGGACGTTGGCGGCCGAGACCGAAATCAGCGCCGCGCAAGTCAGTGCGATCCCCAGCGGCACAGAGCCTCGCTGCGGGGCAAACCGGTATTCATGTAGCAAGAGCATCGCGATGCCTGAGATAGCCACCGCTGTCCCGGCAATGAACCGCCCGCCGATTGGTGTTCCCAGAAACACCCGCGATAGCAGCGCATTGGGCACCAGCAGCAGCGCGAACAGCACCGCGACCAGACCCGATGTCAGATAGTGTTCGGCCTGGTACACGAATTGAAAATTAAGGCTGAATTGCGTCAACCCGAAGAACATCGCCAGCCACTGGCCGCCGCGTGGCAGGCGCAACGATTCGCGGCGCGCCAATACCAGCGCCACCATGCCCGGCGCGGCAAAGGCAAAGCGCCATGTCGCTCCCCAACCCGGCGGCACCGTGCTGATCTGGTCCTTGATTACTACCCATGTCGAGCCCCAAACCAGTGCGACGAACAGGAACGGGATGATTACCCCGCCGACGCGCGGTGCTGATTCGCTGCTCATAGGGCGCCCGATTCGCGCCACCGTATCGCCGCCCGGACGGCAGGACAAAGATGCGCGGCATTGTCGGAATTGAATTGCATGACCACATGGGACTTTGCGCAACTACCGCCCGAGGTCAAGGAACAGCCGATGGAACAGGTCACGATTACCCGCCATGACGCCGGAAACACCGGAGAATATCACGCGCACGTTGATGGCAGCGATTTGATCGGACGCCTGACATGGGTAAAGCACGGCGCGGTTCGCGTGGCCGATCATACGCTGGTGCCGCCGCCACTTGGCGGGCGGGGGATAGCGGCAAAGCTGGTCGATGCGCTGATCGCCGACGCCCGGGCGCAGGGGTTCACGATTGACCCGCAGTGCAGTTATGTGGAGGCCGCGTTCAGGAAGAACCCGGCCTGGGCGGACTTGCGCGCCTGAAAGTTTGAAATGCGGAAATGGTGCTGCTGGGGAGGATTGAACTCCCGACCTCAGCCTTACCAAGGATGCGCTCTACCACTGAGCTACAGCAGCCAACCATTTCCGCTTCAAGCCCGATCACAAAGCCATGCCGGGCAGGGGCGCGCTATTGGCCGGGGGGCCGGACATTGTCAAGCAGGGGGTTGAGCTTGCCGCGACAAGGCACCAAGGAAGGTTAATGGACACGCCCCCACCTTTTCTCACACGCGAAGCCCCGGCACTTTCCAGAGAGGAACGTCTCGCGGCCAAGCTGCGTGAGAACCTGAAACGCCGCAAGGTGCAGTCGCGGGCACTTGTGCAGGACGATCCGGCGGCCCTTCCCAAACCGCCGCCTGCAAGCTAGTGGCCTTCCTTGCTGTGTTTCTGGGCTTGCCCTGAAACATG
>JBDUBN010000088.1:0-8627 GCA_040004085.1 Novosphingobium sp. | reverse complement strand
ACTTTTTCACCGGCACCCGCCGCAACATCGCCGCGCTGCTCGGCCATCCCGATTTTGAGCTGATGCGCCACGACGTGACCTTCCCGCTCTATGTCGAGGTGGACGAAATTTATAACCTCGCCTGCCCGGCCTCGCCGGTGCATTACCAGTTCGATCCGGTGCAGACGACCAAGACCAGCGTAATCGGCGCGGTCAATATGTTGGGGCTGGCCAAGCGGCTGCGAATTCCGATCCTTCAGGCGTCGACCAGCGAGGTTTACGGCGATCCGTCCGTCCATCCTCAGCCCGAGGAATACTGGGGCAACGTCAACCCCATCGGCGTGCGCAGTTGCTATGATGAGGGCAAGCGCTGCGCCGAAACGCTGTTTTTCGATTACCACCGTCAGCACGACATCGCGATCAAGGTGGTGCGAATTTTCAATACTTATGGCCCGCATATGCACCCTAACGACGGGCGCGTGGTGTCCAACTTTATCGTGCAGGCCTTGCGCGGGCAGGACATCACGATTTACGGCGACGGCCAGCAGACCCGCTCGTTCTGCTTTGTCGATGATCTGGTGCGCGGCTTGATGTCCATGATGGCAACGCCTGCCGAGGTTACCGGACCGATCAACCTTGGCAATCCGGGTGAGTTCACCATGCTGGAACTTGCTGAGCAGGTCATCGCCTTGACCGGAAGCAAGTCCAACTTGCGGTTCGAGCCGCTGCCACAGGATGACCCCCGCCAGCGCAAGCCCGATGGGGCCAGGGCGCAGGCGGCGCTGGGCTGGCAGGCGCGGGTGCCGCTGCACGAGGGCCTTGGCGCGACGATTGCCTATTTCCGCGATGTGGTGGCGGAGATGGACGCCTGATTTGACGCCAGTCTTAGCATGGGCCTGAATATTAGACAGCGCGCGCACGCTGGTGCAAGGTTGGGCGGCAACAGGTTTTTCCCGAACGTCCGGCAAAGGAGGATACGATGTACTTTGCCGCACTGGGCCTAGGCGTGCTGATCAGCCTTGGTGTGCTGCTGGTATTCATGAAAAGCCCGGCGTTCAGCCTGTTCCACCCGCTGGCGATCTACAGCGCGTTTCACGTGCTGATTTTCGTGATCCGGCCGATCTTTGCCTATTGGCTGGGATATTCGGCGCTCTACGCCGGTTACCGTTTCACTCCGTCGCCCGATGACAAGCTGACGGTCATCCTCGCGGCCAACCTTGGCTATGTGGTGTTCGCCTTTTTCAGCTTGCGCGCGGGGCATATCGCGGTCCGGTTCAAGGCTGATGCGGCTGCCGACGATGAACGCGCGCGCCTGACCAAATCGTTCCTGTGGGTGGCGGCGATATGCGCGCCGGTGGCGCTCTATTCGCTGGCGCGCAATTACTCGACCTCGGACAGCATCTATGCGGGCATGGTCACCGACTATCGGACCGGCATTTCGATCAATACCAAGGGCAATGGCTATATTACCGACGCGCAGCTCATGCTGGTTTCGCTCAGCGCCTATTGGGCGTGGCTTGGCCGGTTCCGGCTGCGCGCAATGCTGCCGTTCATCGCCTATGTCGTGCTGCGCGCGGGGACCGGCGGGCGGGGGCCGTTCATCGCCGCGCTGATCATCGGCGGATTGCTCTATCTTTATGACCGGCGGACACGGTTCCCCGGCTTCAAGATCGTGGTCGCGACGGTTCTGGCGGTGTCATTTTTCATTTCCGTCGGCGCGGATCGCGGCCAGTCGCTGCGCTTGCTGATCGGGCTGCAGGACAAGAACCGGACCGTCGAATATGGCGGCGAGGAGCAAAAGTTCATGGAAAGCATGGATTTTGCCAACCTGGAATTCTTTGAATACGTGGTCTGGGTGGTCCCCCGGCAATCGGGCACTTACGATTATTTCCTCAGCAATCTGCAACTGTTCACCGAACCGGTGCCGCGTGTGCTGTGGCCGGGCAAGCCGGTCGGCGCGCCGATCCAGCGGGTGTCGTTGTGGGACTATGGCCAGCCCATCGGCATGACCATGTCGCTGCCGGGGCAGGGCTGGTTTTCGGCTGGCTGGCTGGGCGTGGTGATCTGGTGCGGGCTGTGGGGACAGGCGCTCGGCTGGGTTTACCGGCGATATTGGCAAAGCGATCAGTCGACGCTCAAGACCGCGACATACATGACGTTCATGGCGACGCTGGTGGTGGCGTTCCGCGACGGCAATCTGGTGACGATTGCCAAGCAGGCGGGGCCTTATCTTATGCCGGTGCTGGTCTGGCACTTGGTCGCACGGTTTCAGGGCGTTCCCCAGCTGGCCCTGCTCCGCGCCAGATTGCGGCAGTGGCAGGTGCAAGTGGGCATTCAGGGGCGGCCGGTTGAAGCGCCCTCCGGCACCGACTTGCCCCCGGCCGTGCGCCGCCGCCGCTTAGCCCTGGAAGCAGCAAGCGAGGCATGACCCTGCCGCTGACCGGCCGCCGCATCGGATTGCTGACCGCCTCGGCATCGCGGCGGGGCGGCGGTGTGTTCGAGGCGGTGGTGGCGCAGGCCGCATTGATCCGCTCGCTCGGCGGAGAGGCGCTGGTGTTCGCGCTCGATGATGCGGATGCCGCGCGGGACCGCTCTCGGTTTGGCTCCAGTTCGGTGTCGCTGGCGCAAGTTAGCGGCCCCCGGCAGATCGGTTTTGCGCCGCACCTGCCCGAGATGCTGATCGACGCACAGCTTGATTGCCTGCATTTGCACGGCATCTGGATGTATCCCAGCCGCGCCGGATCGCGCTGGGCCAAACAGACCGGCCGGGCTTACGTGATCTCGCCGCATGGTATGCTCGATCCATGGATCACCGCGCGCGGGCGCTGGAAAAAGGCTTTGGCGCGGCTCGGGTACGAACGAGCGGGATGGGCTCGGGCCAGCTTCCTGCATGCCCTGACCGCGCGCGAGGCGGCGGATATTCAGCGTGAGACCGGGCGGGCCGACAGCGTGGTCGTTCCCAACGCCCTGCCGCCCGCCGGTGAGAGTTCACCGCCCGTTCTGGCCGCGCGCCCGCCGGTGATCGCCTATCTCGGCCGTATTCATCCCAAGAAGAACCTGACGGCGCTGGTCGCAGGTTGGCAGCGGGCGGTGCGGCCCGCCGATGCGCGGCTGCTGATCGCCGGGTGGGGCGATGCGCCGGATGTGGAGGCGCTGCGCCATGCCATAGCCGAAAGTGACAGCATCGAATTCCTCGGCCCGGTGTTCGATGCCGCCAAGGCCGATTTGCTGCGCCGGGCGCGCTTCATGATCCTGCCCTCGCTCAGCGAGGGGCTGCCGATGGCGATGTTGGAGGCGTGGGCGAGTGGCACGCCAACGATCATGACCAGCGCCTGCAATCTGGACGAAGGTTTTGCTGCCGGGGCGGCGATCCAGTCCGGCTTTAACCCGGGCGAAATCGCCGCCGTGCTGGAGCGGGGCTTGGCAATGGACGAAGGCGAATGGCAGGCGATGGCCGCAGCGGCGCGCGGGCTGGCTCAGGGGCGCTTTGCCGCCGATGCCGTTGCGGGTGAGTGGCTGGCCGCCTATAGCCGGGCGATGGATTTGGGGGCGATCGAGGGACCATGACACCGCTGCCCGCCGCCACATCGCGACCGCTGGAAGGCGGACCCAGCTTTTCGCTCGGCAACCGCTGTCTGCGAGTGCTGTGGATGGCTGTATGGCTGATCGCCGCGCGGTTCACGCCGCCGCCGCTGCACGGCTGGCGGCGGCTGGTGCTGCGGTTGTTCGGTGCGAAGATCGGACCGGGTGCGCGGGTGCATGCCAGCGCCGTGATCTGGCTTCCGGCCAATCTCGATCTCGGCGATAATGTGCTGATCGGCCCCGGCGCGCGGCTGTATAATCAGGGGCGGATCACGATTGGCGCACGCAGCGTCATTTCCCAGCGCGCCCATCTTTGCGCCAGCACGCATGACATCCGCGACGCTGATTTCCAGTTGGTCTGCAGACCCATTGTGGTCGGTGAGGGCTGCTGGGTAGCGGCGGAGGCGTTTGTCGGGCCGGGGGTGAGTATGGGCGATGGATCAG
The DNA here is from genome assembly GCA_040004085.1 of Novosphingobium sp. Classification (GTDB taxonomy): domain Bacteria; phylum Pseudomonadota; class Alphaproteobacteria; order Sphingomonadales; family Sphingomonadaceae; genus Novosphingobium. The sequence goes on along the minus strand of JBDUBN010000088.1, from coordinate 4,622 downwards.
TGCTCGGCGCGCGCGCGGCACTGTTTGACGATGCGCTGGCGGGCGGGGTTTACGCTGGCAACCCGGCGGTTTTCCTCAAGGAGCGTGGACTGGAATCAGCCTGATATTGCTGAGCCGCAGTGTGTCCGACCCCGGCAGCACGCCGAATTCGATCCAATGGCCCAGACATTCGCCGCCAAAGCTCAGGTCTGCATGCCATGTCCTATCCCACACCGGCTCGGTCCGCGCCATGCTGTCAGCGTTGCACCCAGTGCTGAGGGTTACGTGCGGGCTGGCCTTGCCGTTCTGGTCGGCCGCGCGCCACGATAGCTGATAGGTTCCGGCGGGGACCACGACCATCTGCCGCAGGATCGGGCGCGGCAACCCACTGGCGTTGTGGATTTCGATGGCGCCATTTTGTGCACGAGCTGACGGGGGAACGACTGTCAGATCAAGATCGCTGTCGCCGATCAGGCTCCATTCAAACGCCGAGCGTGCGCCATTGGCGCGAACGTATGTCAGACCCGGATCGCTGATCAGCCCCGCTCCCGCTTCGCCGCAATGGCTGCGCCACAATTGCCGCGCGCGGGCGGGGTCGCCCCATTCGGTGAGGGCGATGACCGGCGGGCCTATCGTATCGCAGCCGACCCGCACGCCCCGGTTGGCCAATTCTTGCAGCGCTGCGGCGTGGAGCGGCAGGGCGGCACGCGGAATATCGGTGACCAGATTGGCATAAGGCGTCAACCAGCCGGGCCGTTGGACCAGTCGGTCGGTCATAGCCTTCTGCCCATTCACGTCGCTCTCAAACGGTTGGAGCACTGCATAATCGCTGACCGTCGCGGGCGATTGGCGGAGCATCGCGTCGAGCCGCAGCGCCGCCACCGGATAGTCGCGCACCTCAAGCGCGCGCTGCATCCAGTAGCCTTGCGTCATCGGCACCCGCCAGCCCATTTGCCCGGCGACCAGAAACGCCCGCTCCGCGCCCGCTGCGTCGCCCAGCCCCAACCGGGCCGCACCCAGCAACGCGGAGTTTACCGGCTCAATCGGCGCGGCCAGCACCGCTGCCTTGCCGCTGGCCAGCGCCCTGGCAAAATTCCCGGAGGCTATGTGCGCTTGACCTTGCGCCGCCAAAGCGCGGTGGGCGAATGGCCACGGCACTTTGGCCGCCAGCGCTGGATTGTATTCGGCGCGGCGGTCCAGCCCGCTGCCCAGCGCCGTGACCGCGTAAACCCCGCAAGCGGCAAGAGCGAGCAACCGCATCCCGCTGGCGCCTGCCGTCTGCACCTTAGTCAGCCTTCGCGCCGCCGTACTGGTAGTATTCGTAGCCATAGTATTCCGAATAGCGATTGCCCGCCTTCTGCGGATCGAACTTGGTCAGTACCGCGCCCAGCACGATCGGACGGACATCGGCGAGACGGCGCAGCGCGGTCTTGAGCGCGCCGCGGCGGCTGCGATCTGCCTCGACTATGAACACCACGCCATCGACCAGCGCCGCCAGCGCCGGAGCATCGGCAAGGCCAAGGATCGGCGGGCTGTCAATCACCACCAGTTCGTACTGACCGGCCGCCGCTTGCAGGATTTCTTCCATACGCGGGGTCGAGATCAACTCGGTCGGGCTGGGCGGGATTGGCCCCGAGGGCAGGATCGTCAGGTTTGCCTGCGGCCCGGCGACCGTGGCGCTTGCCAATCCGTCGCGCGAGGTGAGCAGGCTCGACAAACCACGATCATTGGCAGACCCCAGTCGGCGGTGCAGCGACGGGCGGCGCATGTCGGCGTCGATCAGCAGGACACTGCGGTTCATGCGGGCAAAGCTGGAGGCGATGGCCACCGCGCTGGTGGTCTTGCCTTCGGAAGCCTGCGCGCTGGTGACCAGCAACACATGCGGCATGCCTGACGAGGTCGAATAGAGCAGCGACCCGCGCAGCGAATTGTATGCTTCTGACAGCGGCGATTTGGGATCGGCCAGCGCGGTTTCGGGTTCGCCATCGGGAGACAGCGGCACGACGCCAAGCAGCGCCATGCCCAGTTTGGCCTCGACATCTTCGGGCACCCGGATCGAATCGTCGAACTGGTCCTTCAGGAACACCAGCGCGGCGGCCATGGCAGAGCCGATCACCAGCGCCACGACCAGATTCTTCATCAGGTTCGGCGACGATGGATAGCCTGGAACGTCGGCGTTATCGATGATCGAGATGTTGCTGCTGGAGATTCCGGCGGCGGCGTTCAACTGCTTGTAGCGTTGCAGCAGCCCGTCATAAAGCTGGCGGTTGGTGTCTGCTTCGCGGGCCAGCAAGGCGTATTGCACGGTGCGGTCCTGTTCGCCCAGGGTGCTGTTTTTCAGCCGTGAGACTTCGCCGCCAAGCTGCTGTTCGGTAGCTACCGCAGCCTGATATTGCGCCTGAATGCCGGTGCGCACGTTGCTGGCCGCCTGCTGGATCTGCCGCTCGATGACGGTCAGCGCCTGCCGTTTTGAGCGGACAGTGGGATAGTCTTCCAGATGTCGGGCCAGTTCCTGCTGCAAGTCAGATTCGACCTTGGCCTTTTGCTGCAACAATTCCTGCACTGTCGGATTGGCCAGCACTTCCTTGGTCGCCAGCAGCGGCGTATTGGCGACCGCGCGCCACTGGCCTTCGGCCTCAATGCGGCGAGCGGTGGCGGTGTTGGCGGCTTCGTTCACTTGCAACAGGCTGCTGGTGGTGATCGACGAACCGCCGCCGCCATTGCCGTCCTTGTCCGTCGCGGTCGAAGCATCGCGCGTGCGGATCAGTCCGGCGCTGCGCGAATAGGCATTCAGCGCGCGCTCTGATTCTTCGAGCCGGGCTTTGGTCTGGTTGAGTTGGTCAGAGACAAAGCTGCGGGCATAGGCGGAACTGTCGAACTTGCGCTGCAGGTCGGACTGGATGAATTCCGATGCGTAAGTGTTGGCGATCAGCGCCGAAGTGGCAGGGTCGGTGCTCTGCCAGGTGATCGTCACGACGCGCGAATCGTGGGGCATGATGACGTTCAGTCCGCCCATGACGATGCCGGTGGCGGTGTCGTTGATGACTTTGGGCGGAGTTCCGGCGGGGAACGCTTCCATGCCCAAGGCGGTGAAGAACTGCGAATTGCTCGCCAGTTTCAGCTTTTGCACGACGCGCTGGGCAAGCGCGCGGCTCTTCAGGATATCGATCTGGGTTTTCAGGCTGCGGTCAAAATCATAGTCGGCCTCAACCGGGCGGTCTTCCTGATCGGGGCCGAGCACGCGGGTGCTGGCGCTGCTGATCTGGATGGTCGCGGCGGCGGTATAGCGCGGCGTATCAAGCATCGTCGCGATCACCGCGAATGCCAGCGCTGCCGCCAGAATTGCGGCAATCAGCAACAGGTTCGCGCGCAACATCGAGAGGATGTAGCGAAAGCCCGAAGCCGCCCGGCCGCTGCTTGCCGCCGCATGCGCATCCTGGGCCGGAAACGGATAGGCGACCGGCTGAACGGCTGCATCAAAAGGTGTACTGGCCAAGGAAGGACCTTTCCCGCTCGCTTTAAGAGAGCCTGTCAAAAGAAGCGGAATGCGTTGAATGCCGGGGCGGCGTCGAGGAAGTCACGCCACGCGCTCTTGACCGCCGAACTGCCGACGACGACGGTGTCACCGGCCAGAATCTGCGGATCAGCGGCGCGGCCACGGCGGATGTCATAAAGGTTGAACCGGCCGCCCGCGCGCCTGCCGTTGATGGTGCGGAACACCATGATCTCGTCCAGCTTGGCGGTCTTGTCGGGGCTGTGCGCCTGCGCCAGCGCGGTTAGCAGGGTGGAATTGGTGCTCGCCTCGAACACGCCCGGCTGGGCGACGTGGCCTTCGACGGCAAAGGTGAAGCGCGGGCGATCAGTGATGGTCACCGCCACTTGCGGATCGCGGATGAAGCGGCCGCCAAGCCGCCGGGCGATCTCTGCGCCCAGTTCGCGCGGGGTCTGGCCGCCAGCGATCAATTCGCCCACCAGCGGCATTTCGAGAAAGCCGGTGCTGTTGACGCGGTAATTGTCCGAACTCAATTCCGGTTCGCCGAACACCTGAATCGATACCTTGTCGCCGGGGCGCAGGCGTTCGCTTTGTTCGCCATTGTCTGCTTTTTCCGGGATCGCCGCGTAGGCCTCCGGACCGGCCGGTAGCGGGCTGGGGCCTTCCGACGCGCAGCCCGCGACCGACAGGCCGGCGCCCAGCGCCAGCACAGCCGCCAAAACGCGGCGCAGATTCGATCGCTCAAACATGATTACCCACCCGGTTTACGCCCTCGCGGGAGCGGCATCAGCAGCCCCGCACATGTCGCGGCGACAAATGCCAGCGACATCGATCTCAGCGGATAATCGACTTGCGAATGCAGCGCAATCACGGCCAGCGCGGCAATCGCGAATAAAACTTGTGCCCTCCCGCCTGACGACCTTTCGGAATGGCGGCTGGCCCAAGCTTGCCGCGCTGCATTGGCCAGAATTGCGCTGATCATGGTGAGCAGCGCAAGGCCGAAAGCCCCGCCCTCAATGGCCAATTCCAGCAGATCATTGTGGGCGCGCCCAGTTTTGGAATACGTGACCACCTCCAGCCGCTCTGCCGCCTCGAACACCGGCTGGAAGGTGCCCATGCCGCTGCCGAACGGGAAGTACTGCCGCATCGC
>JBDUBN010000444.1:0-2583 GCA_040004085.1 Novosphingobium sp. | reverse complement strand
ACAGCTTCCAGTTCGCACGAACAGAATATTTCTGATCGACGCCGATGATCTCCATACCATCTGGTCCCTGGTCGGACACGATGTCGAGAATGTCCTTCATATCCGCCAAGTATTCATCCAACGGTTCAGCGGCGGCATCGAAGTTCAGGAACCAGAAGCCCCTGTAATTGGCTGCCTGAGGCGCGCTGGGAAGGTTCGCACAGCCGTCCTCATTGAAGTGCTGACCATAATCGCCTTCCTGCATTTTGGTGCCGAAGGTGCCATTATTGTTGAAGGCCCAGCCGTGGTAAAAGCAGCGGAAGGAAATCGCATTTCCCTTTGCCTGCCGCTCAACCATCGCGCCGCGGTGCGGGCAGGTGTTCAGGAAAACATGAATCTCGCCTTTGCGGTCACGGTTGAAGATGACTTCCCGCCCGCCAACCTTGCGGGTGACGAAATCGTTGTTGTTCGGAATTTCGGAATCGTGGCCGACATACAGCCAGCAGCGGTTGAAAATCCGGTCCCTTTCCGCTTCGAACACGGCCTGACTGGTGAACGCCTCACGCGCGACACGGAATGTGCCCTCCTCCCGGTCCTCGATGACATAGCGACCGGTGCTGTCGGAGGCAGCTAATTTCAGATTCGTTGCCATATCCTGAGCCTCTCCAACTACGGAACCTTTGCAGCTCCTAGTACAAGCGTTCTAACAGAATGTGGATTGGAGGAATTGATCGAGATCAAAAGACAGTCGAAAAATTGCCAAATCTTTTGGCAGACGGGTCACGAAAGGGGAAAATCGACCGGCAGGCTGGCAACCGCAAACTAGGCAATGAGCTTTGCTTCCCCGTTCTAAATCAGACCATACCTGTGCTGGTAAAAGCCGTGTACCAGGCTGCTGTGTCAGGATCGTGCTGCAAAGCCATGGCAAATTGCTCGGGGGCGATGCGCTGCTCAAGCAACTCGCGCAACTGGACTTCGATGCGCTTGCCCGTGACGGTATAAGGGACGGCAGGCACCTGGACTATCAGGTCGGGTACGTGGCGCGGACTGAGCGTGTCGGCAATCGTCTGCTCAATTTTGCGATACATTTTGTCGTCCAGCGTGCCGCTGCCGGCCATTTGAACAAACAGCAGCAGTTGACCACTGAATTGACCGGCCTGCGGGCAGACGGCAATTGCGTCGGCTATGCGCGGTTCGTCCGTCAGCGCCCGATATAGCTCATTGCTGCCCATGCGGACACCGTTGCGGTTTATGGTGGCATCCGACCGCCCGGCGATGCGGCAGGCACCGTCAGCAAAGATCGTGATGATATCACCCTGCCGCCACATGCCGGGAATTTCGGACAAGTACGTCTCGACAAAGCGCGAGCCGTCCGGATCGTTCCACAAACATTGCGGAGCGTTGGGGAAGGGGGAGCGAATAACAAGTTCCGCCATTTCGTCGCGCACGGCATTCATGTTCTTGTCGAACGCTTCGACGTCCATACCCAAGACCCGCGCCGTGATTTCGCCAGACCGAAAGGGCAGCAGTCGCACGCCGCCTGCGTAACCCCCGCAGATTTCAGTGGACCCGGCTTGCAATACAATACGGGTATGCGGCGGCAATTCAGCCGCAAGCCAGTCACACACGACATCCTCTGCAATGGCTCCGGCAAGGACGATGACTTCAAGGGCATCGAGCGCGTGACGCGTTGACGGTCTGTAGTCCTTATCGATCATCTTTGCGATAAAGCCGGGGCTGGTGCCGAAAACGGTTGCCTTGGTTTGTTCGGCGATAGACCACAGCCGACCGATGTCGGGTTCGAACGGGCTGCCGTCATAAAGTACCACGCTGGCACCCAGGCTCAACCCAGCCAACATCAGGTTCCAAACGATCCAGCTGGTCGTGCAATAGAAGAACAGCCTCGACTTTTCCGTTACCTCGATGTGAAAACCGAGGTCCTTCATGGCACCAAGCAGCGCTCCGCCGTGGCTGTGGACTACCCCCTTGGGTGGACCCGAGGTGCCCGAAGTATAGACGATCCATAGCGGATGATCGGTTGGCACAGCTTCGAACTGGAATTCTTCCGCGGGCGGCGCGGGCGTTTCGAGCAGCTTGGCCCAGGAAATGACGTTAGACACGGATACAGAGGGGCGCCAATCGGATTGATCGTCCAACACTACGACAAGATGGCTGATCGTAGGCAATCCAGCGACGATTTCGTCAACGGTGGCGCCCCGGTCCCGCACCTTGCCGGCATAGCGATAGCGCGGAACCGCAATCAGCACCTTGGGCTCGATCTGTCCGAAACGGTCCAGTGCCGCTTTCACCCCGAATTCCGGACTGCAACTGGACCAGACTGCGCCAATTGCAGTGGCGGCCAGCAGGGCAATGGCAGCCTCGGCAGTGTTGGGCATATATCCGGCAATCCGGTCACCCGGTTGAATGCCCATCGAACGAAATTGGGTCGCGAGGCACCTTACCGCATTCCCAAGCTCAGCCCAGGTCCATTCACGGCTCGTGCCATCCTCGGCGTGGCAGAACATCGCCGGCCGATCAGCAAGCCGGCGCTCGTGTCGCAGCAGGTGCTGGGCAAAATTCAGGCGTGCGCCCGGAAACCAGGCC
>JBDUBN010000443.1:0-2589 GCA_040004085.1 Novosphingobium sp. | reverse complement strand
ATCTGAACCACCCGTCATCCCGGCGGAGGCCGGGACCCAGCCGTTCTGAATACCAGGCCGCGAAGCGTCGCTGCTTCTTGGTTTGGACGCTTCTTGGTTGGGACTGGGTCCCGGCCTTCGCCGGGATGACGATTCAGATTAAAAGCAACTTGCTCTAGATTAGAGCTACCGCGATAAACTTCCATCTTGCGGGATATGATTCTAACTAATAGAATAAATTACCCCATCGGCAAAAAGGCTGTCCGGCTTGCCCTACGGGCGCTCCGCAAGGCAGCCACCTAAGAGGATCAGAAATGCCAACCGAAATCAGAGCAGCGGTGCTCCACGCGCCGCACACGCCCATTAGCATCGAAACGCTGATCCTCGACGATCCCGAACCCGATGAGGTACTGATCGAGATTCGCGCGGCGGGCCTTTGCCATTCTGACCTCCACTATGTAGACGGTGTGCTCGGCGGGACCTTTCCGATGGTGCTCGGCCATGAAGCGGCCGGGGTGGTAATCCAGGTCGGAGACAAGGTCACGGGACTGAAGTCAGGTGACCACGTGATCCCTCTGTTCAGCCCGGAATGCCGTGAGTGCGTTAATTGCCTGTCTGGCAGGACCAACGTCTGCCTTAAGCCGGCGACCGAACCGCAAAGGTCGCGGATGAAGACGCTCGACGGACAGCCCATCTATCGCGCCTCGCTTGGAACAACCGCAAGCCACGCCGTCCTGCCGCAGCACGCCGTCTGCAAGATCCGCGATGATGCGCCGTTTGAAAAGGTTTTTTACTGCGGCTGCGGCATCACCACTGGGGTCGGCGCGGCCATGTTTCAGGCAAAGGTAGAGCGCGACGACCGGGTCATAGTGTTCGGCGTAGGGGGAATCGGACTCAATGTCCTGCAGGGTGCTCGGCTGGCGGGCGCGCGGCAGATCGTCGCGGTCGACGCCAATCCTCTGCGAGAAGAATCGGCTCTCAAGTTTGGCGCCACCCACTTCGTCAATGTCCACGACCACGGCGACAACCTTGTCGAGCACCTCATGCAGATCACCGGCGGCGGAGCAGATTATTGCTTCGAGTGCATCGGCAATGTCGACGTGATGCGCCAGGCGCTTGCCGCCACCAACCCTTACTGGGGCCGCGCGATTGTTGTGGGCATCGCGCCGGCGGGCAAGAAGCTGTCGTTCGATGCCATCAGCGTGATCATGGGACGCGGCATCTCCGGCTCGGTGTTCGGCGGCGCGAAGGGCAAGACAGACCTGCCCAAGGTGGTTGATTGGTACATGAACGGCGACATCATGGTCGATGAACTCGTCACCCACACAATGCGTCTTGAGGACATCAACCACGGTTACGAACTCATGCGACGCGGCGAATCCATTCGCACCGCCATCCTCCTATGACGCGGCTGAACTGATGAGCAGGGACTACGAGCCGAGTGTAGAGGCCTTTCTCACTGCCTATCGCGCCGCCGGCTTGCGTCCCTTTGCTGAATGCACGCCGGTGCAGGCCCGTGAACAACTGGCTGCCCTCCGCAAAGCGGGGCCGGCTGGTCCGGAAATGGCTCGAGTAGAGGACGTGCTCGTTCCAAGCGGCGCAACGGAGATCCGTGCGCGAGTCTACGAACCATCCGCATTGTGCCCCGCCACAGTGGTCTACTTCCATGGCGGCGGCTGGGTCGTCGGCGATCTCGAAACGTCGGACTTCGCGGCTCGCCACCTCGCCGCTCGCACTGGGGCGCGGGTTGTCTCGGTCGAATATCGGTTGGCGCCGGAGCACGCCTTTCCGACCCCCATTGACGACGCGGAAGCGGGGTTGCGCTGGACCGTTGATTTCGTCCTCCGGCAGGAGCGTGCCGGGCATCCGGTCATCATCGCCGGGGACAGTGCCGGCGCCAATCTCGCAGCTGTGGTCTGCCTGCGAATGCGCGATGGCAAAGGCCCTCGGATCGATGGACAGATCCTGATCTATCCGGTTACCGACTGCGATTTCACGACCGGATCGTACATTGAATACGAGGCCGATGAACCGCTGAGTTCGGGCGACATGCGCTGGTTTTGGTCCCACTATGTGGCGGACGTAGCGATGCGAACCCACCCGGACGCCGCGCCATTACGGGCGGATCTGCACGATCTCCCCCCAGCTTTCGTCGCAGTCGCGGAACACGATCCTCTGCGCGATGAAGGTGAGGCTTTCGCGACGAAGCTGGCAGAAGCCGGCGTGCCAGTTCAATACAAGCTTTACCCTGGAACGGTACACGGGTTCTTTTCGCTGCCGCACGTTGTCACTCCGGCACAGAGTCTGCTGGCAGATTGCGCTGACTTCATCACCTCACTTATCCCTGCGGGATAAATTCTTCCCCTGGCCTTTTGGTGATCAGTCTGGATTACAATTACCTAGCCCAGCGGCCTCCTCAGGAACGGTAGGCCGCATCTAGCGCCGGAGCAGACAGGATGGCTACCTGAGCGCCGCCAGCGCCAGCGCGGAGTGCCGGGCTGGCTTCGTCGGTCGAGAAAAATACGCTTTCCCAGCCGCCAAGCGAGGTTCCCAAGACCTCGATCGAGCCCGCCAGGACGACGACGAACGTGCCTTGCGCTTCCGGTGGGC
>JBDUBN010000442.1:0-2591 GCA_040004085.1 Novosphingobium sp. | reverse complement strand
CCATGCTACGGCGACTATCGGCAGGTTGCCGCCAAGGCAAGCCCGCCCGGTTTTACGGACCGATTCTCGTCTGAACGGGATCGGCCTGAGCGATGACTGAGGTTTGCTGCGCCCCGTGGCGCAAGAACAGGATTTGAGATGAGCTGGACCGACGAACGCATCGAACGACTGACCAAGATGTGGGAAGGTGGATCTACCGCCAGCCAGATCGCTGAGGAATTGGGCGGAGTCAGCCGCAATGCCGTGATCGGCAAGGCGCACCGCCTTGGCCTGAAAGCGCGCCCTTCACCGGTAAAGCCCAACGAAAAGGCGGAGACAACGACGGCGGTGTCCAAACCGGCGGAAGCGGCGGCCAAACCGAAGCCGGCGGCAGCTCCGGCAGCCCCTGCGCCCCCGGCACCGCGCGCTCCGGCAGAAGCAGCACCGCGCGCTGAAAGCACTCCGGCCCCGTCCGCTTCGGCTGCACCCGCCGCTGCCGCGCCTGCCGCTGCCCCGCCGATCCCCAGCATTCCGGCACCGTCGGCCCATCCGCGTATTGTCTCGGTCGGCCCCGGCGGGTTCCTGCGCCAGGGTCCGGGCGATCAGCAAGCCCCGATCCCGCCTGCGCCGCCGCGCCGTCTGGTGCCCGCCAAGCCCAGCCCCAAGATTGCCGACAAGACCACCCTGCTCGATCTCAACGACCGCATCTGCCGCTGGCCGATGGGCCATCCGGGCGAGGCGGACTTTCATTTCTGCGGCGAAAAGGTGAACCCCGGTTTTCCCTATTGCGTCGAGCATTGCGGCCGGGCCTATCAGGCCCAACTTCCGCGCGGCGCCCGGCGGCCACCTCCGCCCCTGCCCTTCGGCGGTCCTCGCGTCCGCTGACTTCGGCTTCGCGGCCTTAGAGCCAGATGACGTTAGATCAGGGCCGCGAAGCCTGACGTTTTCTTGCGTCGTTATCCGTTGATTTACCAATTCCAGTCACAATGCCTGCAATCGGAGGCAATGTGACAAGCGGTTCCTGGCCAGTGCGAAAATCAGAACGTCTGCGCGTCACCATGATCGCCAAGTGCAAAGCACCTGACGGCGATGACAGCGATGTCGTGATCGTGAACTTCACGCAGGAAGGCTGCTGCATCGACCTGAACGGCACCGCCGCGCAAGTCGGGCAGCCGACGCTGGTGCGGCTTGAGTCCGGCGACGCGCTGACCGGCACCGTGCGCTGGGTCAAGAACGGAAAGGCCGGACTGGAGTTTGACCACCCCGTCAGCCGCCAACGCGTTGAATACCTGCGCCGCGAACATTCGACATTTCTGTCCGAAAGCGAATGGCCCGATAAGCCCGTCCAGCGGTCAGTGTGCTGATTTTTGGGCACTTTCAAAATAAGTAATCGATCGTGCACTTAATCATGGCGACCAGTTACCGTTCAACGCGGTATCATGGTTGCAAATTCACTCATCCCTCGTCTTGGCCGCTGGCTCGGCATTGCCGATCAGCCGTCCGATAGGTCCGCATCCGCCGACGGCACCGCGCGAGAAAGCCGCGCAGTCGATACGCTGCGGCTGGCTGGCCAGCAAATGCTGGACGATATTTCCGAGTTCGTATTTTATCACCGGCTGCCGGTCGATGCGCAGACGTTGGCGGCGGCGTTCGACTACGTTTCCGGCCATAATCGCAGCTTCGTCGAGCTGGTCAACTGCCGCCTTGCCGATGGCGAGCATGTGACCGCCGAATGGCTCGATCAGGCGCTCGGACAGGCCGCGCGCGACGAATCCAGCGCGATGGCCGAAATGATGGCCAAGCTGCAACACTCGATCGGCGACTTTACCAAGACCACGCGCGAAGCACGCAGCGCCACCACTGATTATCGCACGGCCCTGCGCAGCCACGTCGACGACCTGAGCGAGGCCAGCAAGGCCGGGGCCATGATCAATGAACTGGCCAGCGTGGCCAAGGCGATGATCGAACGCACGCAGGATATCGAGCAGCACATGGTCCGCTCAGAGCGCGAAACCAAGGCATTGCAACGCCGTCTGGACGAGGCACGGCGCAATGCCGAGATGGACCACCTGACCGGCCTGCCAAACCGCCGCGCGTTCGAAACCGTGCTGGCCCAGCAATATGACGAAGCCAAGGCCAACCGCGACACGCTGTGCGTCGCGTTTTGCGACATCGACAAGTTCAAGCTGATCAACGACACGCACGGCCACGAGGCAGGGGATCGCGTACTCAAGGTCGTCGCCAAGTGCCTGGCCGACATTTCCGACGAACGGTGCCACGTTGCCCGTCACGGCGGCGAGGAATTTGTCGTGCTGTTTCGCGGCAAGTCGCTCGACGAGGCCTTTGCCAAGCTGGATCAAACGCGCGAGGCGCTGGCGACCCGGCGGTTGGTGAATCGCGCCAATGACTCGCCGTTCGGGCAGGTCAGCTTTTCCGCCGGACTGGCCGATGTACTGGCTCACCGTGATCCGCGTGCGGCGTTGAAGGCGGCGGACAGTGCGCTCTACCTCGCCAAGGAACAGGGCCGGAACCGCATCGTCGTAGCCACCGAACGCCCAGCCGAGAGCAAAGCGGCGTAAAGTTCAGGCCCGAGTTGAACGGTCGATAACTTA
>JBDUBN010000441.1:0-2592 GCA_040004085.1 Novosphingobium sp. | reverse complement strand
CAATGCCCATCCCGAACAATGAAGGTGCCCCAAATTGCGCAAGCTGATCGTCGCAAGTTCCGTCACGCTATTGGTCATGACCGGAGGCGCTGCGCTGGCGCAGCCCTATGCGCCGCCTGTTGCTGCCGACGGCGACGCTGCAAGCGACGCCATCGTCGTTTCCGCCCACCGGCTCGACACCGCGCGCGATTCCATTCAGCCCGCGCTTGGCGCCAGCGTATTCAGCTTTGACCGCGCAGACCTGAACAACCAGCCCGGCGGTGCCGACCGCAACCTTAGCCAGGTGCTGTTGCAAGCCCCCGGCGTAACGCAGGACAGTTACGGCGCGGTGCATGTGCGCAACGAACACGGCAACTTGCAGTACCGGCTCAACGGGGTGATCGTGCCCGAAAGCATATCAGGCTTTGGCCAGACGTTCGATCCGCGACTGGCCGATTCAATTGAGCTGATCACCGGCACCCTGCCCGCGCAATACGGCTATCGTACATCGGGAATTGTCAGCCTGAAAACCAAGGCGGGCGCATTCGATGACGGCGGCGATATTGGCTATTACGGCGGCAGCCACGGCACCATTCAGCCAAGCGCAACGCTGCACGGAGCGGCGGGAAATCTCAATTATTTCTTTTCAGGCAGCTACTTGCAGAATGATCTTGGCGTTGAAAATCCGATTGCCACGCGCGAGGCGATCCATGACCGTACCCGGCAATATCGCGCGTTCGGCTATCTGTCTGACTTGCTTTCAGACACCAGCCGCCTGACGGTATTCGGCGGCACCGCCATTGGTCAGTTCCAGATTCCCAACAGCCCGGGCCAGATCCCCGCCTTCACGTTGAACGGACGGTCGACTTTCGACTCCGCAACACTTGACCAGAACCAACGCGAGACCACGCATTACGGCGTCCTTGCCTATCAATACGCCGGCAGCGCGGTTAATTTCCAAGTGGCGCCGTTCGTGCGCTATTCGCAGACGCGGTTTACCCCCGATCCACTGGGCGGAGACCTGATCTTCAATGGCTTTGCCGACCAGTCGCGGCTGTCCAGCCTTGCGATGGGCGTGCAGGTCGACGGCAGCTACACCGCGTCAGACGCCCACACCCTGCGGTTCGGCGCTTTTTTCCAGAACGAGCGGACGCGGACGGCAATTACGTCGCGGTTGTTCGCAGTCGATGGAAACGGCGTTCAGACTGGCGACGCGCCGATGACCTTGTCGGAAAATGCCGCGAAAACAGGGCAACTCTATGGCGTGTACCTGCAGGATGAATGGCAATTGTCGCCTGCGCTGACGCTCAACTACGGCGTGCGTTTCGATGCAGTGCATTCTTATACCCGCGAGCAGCAGGTCAGCCCGCGCGCAAATCTGGTGTGGAAACCAAACAGCGGCACCACCTTCCACCTCGGCTATGCGCGCAATTTCACCCCGCCGCCGCAAGAACTGATCGGCGGTGCCACCCTTGCGCAACTGATCGGCACCACGAAGGCGCCCGAAGTGCTCACCAACGACCCCGTCCGCGCTGAACGGGAGCATTACTTCGACGGCGGCGTCGAGCAGAAGCTGGGCAGTTTCACCCTGGGGCTTGACGCCTATTACAAGTTCAAGCGCAATCTGCTCGACGATGGCCAGTTCGGCTCGTCGTTGGTACTGTCGCCGTTCAATTACGCGACCGGCTATGCCTGGGGGATCGAGCTTAGCACCAGCTACAAACACGGGCGGGTGTCGCTCTATGCCAACCTGGCACGCGGGCAGGAAAAGGGGCTGAACATTGTGTCCAGCCAGTTCTTTTTCGCCGCCGCCGATCTAGCCTACATCGCCCAGCACAGCATCTTTACCGACCACTCGCAGCGCTGGACGGCGTCGGGCGGCGGCACTGTGACGATCCGCAACGGCCTTGGCACTTTGGTGCCGAGCGTGGACTTTCTCTACGGCGACGGATTGCGCGCGGATGACCCGCTGGGCGTGGTGCCAAATGGCGGAAAACTGCCCAGCTATTTCACCGCCGACATGGGCATTGCGCAAAATTTCGATGGTCCGGGCGTGCTGAAAGGCCTGTCGATCCGCGTCGATGTGACAAACCTTTTCGACGCCTCGTACCTGATCCGGGATGGCTCGGGCGTCGGCGTGGGAGCCCCGCAATACGGAGCACGGCGGGGCTTATTCGCGGGGATTCGCAAGGCATTCTAAGCCCTTGTAAAGCTGCAAGCAGGAGCCATCTAAGTCAGATTCCGGCGACAACACCCCGCCGAAGTGGATACTATCATGATCGAAGTTCGTCCGTTCGCAAGCCTTGGGCATGCCGATCACGGCTGGCTGGACGCCCGGCACCATTTCAGCTTTGCCAATTATTATGATCCGGCCCGCATGGGCTGGGGCAATATCCGCGTGTGGAATGACGATACCATCGCCGCGCAAACCGGGTTCGATCCCCACCCGCACCGCGATATGGAAATCATCACCTTCATTCGCACCGGCGCGATCAGCCATGAAGACAGCCAGGGCAATAAGGGCCGCACCGGGGCTGGTGATGTCCAAGTGATGAGCGCTGGCACCGGCATCGTCCACGCCGAATACAACCACGAAGACGAAGCAACGACGCT
>JBDUBN010000440.1:0-2594 GCA_040004085.1 Novosphingobium sp. | reverse complement strand
CCCCGACACGCGGATTATGATTCCGCTGCTCTAACCAGCTGAGCTACTCCGCCCCGTGGGGCTGGCCCGGGATTCGCCCGGGCAGGCCGCGCATTTAGGGGGGACTTGGGCTGCGGTCAACTGCGGTGTTTAGCCTTTTTCCCGCTTCGTGGCGAACCCCCGGATTGGCCGCGAAATGACCACTTTCCGACCATCTCCCAAGGCCCGCCGCGATAGTGGTGCAGTGCGAGTCCGGTGAAGCGAAACGGGCGGCCGAAATAGGTGTCGGAAAGTTCGGCGGACAGCGCGCGTTGCAGCGCCTTCGACTCCCGCTCAGTGACTTTGTTCTGCACGGTTATGTGCAGGCGCGGGGCGTGGCTGTCCTGGGACGTCAGCGCGCCGTGGAAGTGCTGGGCGATCTCTTCGCGGATCATGAGCATCTGCGGGCTGTCTATCGCCAGCGCGGTGCCGGTACCCAGCGGTAGCAGACCCGATAACACAGCAGGGGGCGGGGCAAATTCTCCTGCCATGCGCGCCAGCACTGATTTCAGTTCGTCCAACTGCGACGGGGCCATGGCGTGGAACAGCGTCACATGTGCGGCCAACTTGTTTCGCTCTGGCGGGTAATACTCGCGCCGCAACGCGTCGGCCCAGTGGGCGATGTCTGGTGGCAATTCGGCCGTAATGATGAGCGGCGCTCCCCCTGCCCTCGAATGGGCGGCAGGGGGAGCTCCCGTCATCAGGCTTGCGAGCAAGTCAGCACGCCGAGCACCTTTTCCGGCGCGGTTTCGCCGTAAGGATCGCTGTCAGCGCCAACGTCGTTGATACCCGGCTCTTCGAACCAGCTGGTGACCACGTTGTCGTCCACGATCATCGCATAGCGCCAGCTGCGCATGCCAAAACCGACGTGATCCTTGTCGATCAGCATGCCCATGCGGCGGGTGAAATTGCCCGAGCCATCGGGCAGCAGCTTGACGTTCTTCAGCTCAAGGCTCTTGCCCCACTGGTACATTACGAAAGCGTCATTGACCGAGATGCAGTAGATTTCGTCGACGCCAGCGGCCTTGAACTGGTCGTACAGCGCCTCAAAGCCGGGAACCTGATGGTTGCTGCAAGTTGGCGTGAACGCGCCGGGGAGCGAGAATACCACGATCTTGCGGCCAGCAAACGCCTCACGAACCGCCAAATCCTGCCAGCGGAACGGGTTGCTGCCGCCGACGCTTTCGTCGCGGACGCGGGTTTTCAGGGTGACGTCCGGAATGGTGCGATTGATCATAATGCGTCTCCAAATGGTGTGGTTGCGACATAGGGTGCAGACGCCGAATTGCGAAACCACTTAAACGGGTGACTCTGATCGACTTAGCCGATTGGGACGGGCTGAGTTTAAATCTCACCGCGCGCCCGGCGCAGTGCAAACCACTTTTCCACATTGGCGTTGTGCTGTGGCAGCGTCGCGGCAAAGGCGTGGCCGCCGGTGCCGTCCGCCACCATGTACAATGCTTCGGTCTTGGCCGGATGCAGCACCGCCTCTATCGACGAACGCCCCGGATTGGTGATCGGCCCTTTGGGCAGACCGACCATCGAGTAGGTATTGTAATCGTTGATCGCCTGTATTTCAGACTGACGGATGCGGCGGCCCAGCGGCTTGCCTTTGGTGATCGGGTATATGATCGTCGGATCGGCCTGCAGCATTATCCCCTGCCGCACCCGGTTGGAATAAAGGCCTGCGACCATCCCCCGTTCGCTCGGTTTGCCGGTTTCCTTTTCTACGATGGAGGCCAGCACCAGCGCTTCTTGCGGCGTCTTGACCACAGTGTCGGGCGAGCGCTTGGCCCAAAGTTCGGCCAGCATTCGCTGCATCGCCGCCTGCATCCGCAACAGCACCGCCTGACGGCTCTCTCCGCGTTCAAAATCATAGGTATCGGGAAGCAGCGTACCTTCCGCCGGCGGCGCGATGGTGCCGGTGAGAAACGCCTGCGCGTTCAGCCGTTCATAGACCATGATCGAGGGCATGCCTTCGGGTACGGTGACAAAGCGGCGCAGCGCCTCACCGCCTTGCAGGATTGCCAGCACTTTTGACGGACTGGCGCCGCGTGGCAGCATGAACTCGCCTGCGCGGATTGGGGCCCCGCCCGCCAGAATGCGCGCCCGCAAGCGGAATCCGCTGGCAGAGGAAATCGCGCCTTCTTTTTCCAGCTTGTTCGCGACCAGCGAGAGGCTCGCCCCGTCGGGGACGATAAACGCGGTGTCCTTGGCCAGGGGCCCGCCCAGAAACCAGCCGCCCAGCAGCCATGTCAGACTGCCGAGCGCCAGCAGCACCGCTGCCAGCCCTGCCAGCAGGATACTGCGCCTAGGCATGGGCTTTAGACTGCCCGCAGAACAAGGCTGGCGTTAGTGCCGCCAAAGCCGAAGCTGTTGTTCAGCACCGCATGAACCTTGCGCTTCTTGGCGGTGTACGGGACGAGATCGACGCCGACGCAGCCGTCGCTGGGGTTGTCCAGGTTCAGCGTTGGCGGCACAATCTGGTCACGGATCGCCAGAATGCAGAAGATCGCCTCAACCGCACCCGCGCCGCCCAGCAAGTGGCCGATGGCGGACTTGGTGCTGCTCATCGA
>JBDUBN010000087.1:0-8698 GCA_040004085.1 Novosphingobium sp. | reverse complement strand
AGGTAGCGGGTGCGGGTTTCGGCGACCATCGCGTCGAGCAGGTCGCAGAAACGTTCAATGTTGGCGTCATCGAGGGGCGCGTCGACTTCGTCGAGCACGCAGATCGGTGCGGGGTTGGTGAGGAACAGGCCAAAAATCAGCGCCACCGCCGTCAGCGCCTGTTCGCCGCCTGAAAGCAGGGTGAGCGATTGCAGGCGTTTTCCGGGCGGCTGGGCGTAGATTTCAAGGCCAGCCTCGAGTGGATCGTCCGAATCGACCAGTGCCAGATGCGCCTGTCCGCCTTGGAACAAGCGGCTGAAAAGCTGGCGGAAATGGCCGTCTACAGCCTCAAAAGCGGCGCGCAACCGTTCGCGGCCCTCGCGGTTGAGGTTGCCGATGGAACCCCGCAATCGGTGGACCGCTTCGGTCAATTCGGCCTGTTCGGCCAAACTGGCGCCGTGGCGGGTTTCGGCGGCGGCGAGTTCGTCGGCGGCGACCAGATTGACCGGGCCAATGCGTTCGCGCTCTGTCGTTAACCGGTCCATCGCCGTCGATTCCTCGCCTGCACCCGCGACATCGGCGGCGGCAAAGGCAAAGCGTTCGGGCAGCAACGGCGGCGGACATTGGAAGCGTTCGCCGGAAAGGCGGGCCATTTCGGCGCGGCGTTCTTCCTCGTTTTCGGCGCGGGCGGCGGCTCCTGCTCGTGATTCGCGCGCGGAAGCCAGCGCCTCGTTAGCGGAGGCAAAGGCGGCGTCGGCCAACTGCGCCGCTTCGCTGGCGGTCTGAACGGCGGCTTCGGCGGCGGCCAGGTCGGCGGCGATGCGGTGGCGGATCGCCTCGGCACCCTCGATTTCGCGGATGAACGCGGGCGGTTTGGCGGCGATGACCGCGCGTTCTTGTTCGATTTCATCAAAACGACGCCCCATTTCGGCCAGACGGCGGGCGGCGTCCCCGGCGCGGGACTGCCAGCCCTTGGCGTCGGCCCGCTGCGCCGCGGTGCGTTCACGGCTGACCGCGAGCGCTTGGTCGTGGGCGGCGAGCGCCGCAGTGGCGGCCTGCATCGCGGTGCGGGCTGCCTGATGCCGCGCTTGCGCGACGGCGAGCGCCGCCCGCCCGGATTCGGGATCGGGCAGGGCGGCCCGGCGCTGCTGGGCAACGGTAATTTCGGCCTCGCTCTGGTGTCGCTGGTCGGCCAACCCGGCGGCGGTGCGGTCCAGTTCCTCGCGCCTAGACGCCTGTCGCGCCCGCGCACCTTCGGCGGCATCGAGCGCCCGCAAGGCCCCGCGTTCCTCGTCTGCAGCGGCGGCTATGGAGCGGTCTTGTGCGATCAGTGCGGTCTGCAGTTGCGCCAGTTCGGCGGCGGCAGAAGCTTGTGTGGTCTCTGCTGCCGAGACAGCAGCGCGCAGCGGCGGCAGTTCACTTTCCAGCGCGGCGAATCGGTTTTCCGCTTCAAGCCGCGCCGCTTCCGCAGCGCCTTCACCTCGCGCGACAAAGCCGTCCCACCGGCGCAAATGTCCGACGCGGGTTACCAGCCATTCGCCGGGAGCCAGCTTGCGGCCATCGTCGTCGGCGCTGAAATGCACCAGAGCCAGACGCGCGGCCAGTTGCGGCGGGCAAGTGGTGACATGCTGCGCAAGGCTGTCCGGCACCGCTTTTGGTGCATCCGCCCCGGTCCAGAATCGCCCGTCGCCGCCCGCCGGAGCCGCGCCCAGTCCAGATTTGGCATCCCGCCCCAGCACAGCGGCGAGCGCGCGTTCATAACCCGGAGCAGCCCGCACGTTGTCCAGCGCGACCGGCAGGCCGTGTTTGCCCGCCGCCTGCTTGGCCCGGGCATCGCGGTCGCGCTGCAGGGCAGTGTATTCTCGCTCAACCCCGGCCAGTTCGGCGCGGGCGGTGGCAAGCGTGCTGGCGGCATCGTCGCGCGCTGTCTGGAGGTCGGCCTTGCGCGCCTGCATGGCTTCCTGCGCGGCGCGGCTGGTTGCAAGTGCCTGTTCCGCCGCTGCCAGCCGCACCTTGGCCGCGTTTACCGCCAGTTCGGGATCGCCTTCGCGCGCCAAAGCAGCAAGTTGTTCGCCATGCCTGGCCACTTCGCTGTCCAGCCGCGCCAACCGCACCCTTGCGCTGGCCAATTCGGCCTCGGCCACCCGCCATTCCGCCTCGACCCCGGCCTGTGCCGCAGTCGCCTGAGCCAATGCCAGTTCCGCCGTTCGCGCTGCGCGGTCAGCGTTTTCAAGGTCCATTGCGCGGGCGGGCCGTGCGGCTTCGGCCTCCGCCAGCGCGGCCTCGCCTTGAGCCAATTCCAGTTCCAGCCGCGCGAGTGCCTGTGCTGCCTCGGTGGTCATGCGGTCGGCATCGCCGCGATCCTGTTCCAGCCGGGTGCGCTGGCGATCGAGGTCGGCCAAGCGTTCCTGTGCCGCCTCGAGTTGACTGGTCAGCGTCGCCAGCCGGTGACCATGCGCGGTGGCGTCGTCGCGGCGGTCGGCAAGTTCATCGCGCGTTTCGGCCAGCTTTTCCGCTCCCGCCGCCTGTTCGCGAGTGGCCGCCTGCATTCCCTTTTGAGCAGCCGCTACACGCGCCTCCGCGCCTTGCGCCTCCGCCCGCGCAGCGTCGGCGGCGGCGGCGGCATCGCGCCAGCGCGCGAACACCAGCCGCGCCTCGGCCAGACGGATCTTGTCGGACACCGCGATATAGCGCTCGGCGGCGCGGGCCTGACGGCGCAGCGCGGCGATCTGCTGGTCCAGCCCCGCCGCCAAGTCCTCCAGCCGGGCAAGGTTGGCCTCGGTGGCGCGCAGTTTCTGCTCGGCATCCTTGCGCCGCACGTGCAGCCCCGCGATTCCTGCCGCTTCCTCAAGCATCTGGCGGCGCTCAGCGGGCTTGGCCGCGATGACCGAGGCGATGCGGCCCTGACTGACCAGCGCGGGCGAATGCGCGCCAGTCGCGGCATCGGCGAACACCAGCGCCACGTCCTTGGCCCGGACATCGCGGCCATTGACGCGGTAGGCGCTGCCCGCGCCGCGCTCAATTCGGCGGACGACTTCCAGTTCCTCGTTATCGGCGGTGCTGGCGTGGAGCACCACTTCGGCGAAATCGCGCGAGGGCCGGGTGCTGGTGCCTGCAAAGATCACGTCTTCCATGCCGCCGCTGCGCATGGATTTGGGCGAGCTTTCGCCCATGACCCAACGGATCGCCTCCAGCAGGTTGGATTTGCCGCAGCCGTTTGGCCCGACCACCCCGGTGAGGCCGGGTTCGATGCGCAGTTCGGACGGCTCGACAAAGCTTTTAAAGCCGCTGAGTTTCAGCCGCTTGATTTGCATTGTCTTTCCCGCCCCCGATCCCTCGCCCCGCCTATCGTGCGCCAGCCCTTTGCAACGCGGCGCTGAGTTCGTCCCAGGTGTTGCCGGGTATTTTGCTGCCATTGATGAACAGCGTCGGCGTCGAATCTACTCCGGCCGCGCCATAGGTCTCGGCGTTTTTGGCAACTTGCGTCGCCTTGGCAAAATCGGCGAGGCACATGTGCGCCTGATCGACTGAGATGCCGCGCTGGGCGAAAAACGCGGTCAGTCCTTGCGCATCGGAAGCGGCGACAAAACGCTGGTTTTCAGGCAAAGCCATGGCCTTTTCAGCCTGTTCGCCAGCGGCCTGAGCCTTGTTCAGCATGTCGTCCTGATTGGCGTAAATCTGCTCAACCAGCGGGAAGAACGCCTCCTTGCCGCTGCATCCGGCCAGCAAGGTCAGCGGCACGTCGATGCCGTGGATCACAAAGCTGCGGTATTCAAAGCTGACCCGGCCACTGGCGACATAAGTGCCGACCAGCGTCTGGAAACCATCCTTGGCCAGCTTTGCGCAGTGCGGGCACGACAGCGAGCCGTATTCGATGAGTTTGATCGGCGCATTGGGGTTGCCCATCAGATAGCCGCCGTCGGGTGTGGTGCTGACCACGTCTGACCATGCTTTGCCAGCAGGCGGCGGCACGGTGGCAACCGGCGCGGAAGTGGCATCGGCAGCAGTGGTTGGCGCATCCTTTTTGCAGGCCGCCACGCCCAAGGCGAGCGGCAGCAAGGCGGCGGCGAAGATCAGGCGGGTGCGAAGGGCGCGGGCCATCGGGAGATCCTTTCAGAATTCAGCGGAAAAACTAGCGCAGCGGCGGCTGTGCGGGAAGGGCAGGGCGGGGCAACTGCAGAACATCTCCACAGTTGCGCCCGGATTACCTCACATTCGGGCGCGCAACTGAGGCTCCAGCATGCGCCAATCGTGCGTTCCGGCCAGTATGACGTCGTTAATCGCAAAGCTGGGGGTGGCATTGATGCCCATTTTCTCGGCATCGGCGGTTTGCAGGGCGAGGCGTCTGGCCAGCCCATCGTCGGCCAGGCAGCGGTCCAGCGTGGTACGGCCATAGCCGCGCTGTTCCATCACTTCATACAGGTGAAAGTCGCTCGCAATCGCTCGGCGGCGCGAGGCAAGGTCGCCGTTGACCCAGCGCGCGCGCTGCGCATCGCTGGCAGTGTTCATGGACGACAGCCATTTGGTCTGGCTGCGCATAAACGCGGCATGGTTCATGAAAAACTTGGCGGGCGGTCCGCAATTGGTCAGTTGCGCCACGGTGGCATCGACCGGATCGCGCATGATGTGGCGCACTTCGATCCGCAGCTTGCCGGGTCCAACCCACGCCAGCCGCATCGCGCCCTCGCCCTCAACGTCAAAATGCGCGCAGTGCGGGCAGGTGTAGCTGACGTATTCGGTGAGCTTCAGCGTCGCCTGCGGGTTGCCAATGATATGCGTGCCTTCCGCCGTGGTGACGGTCGTGGCATTCCAGTCGCCTCGTGCGAGTTTCTGGGGCGCGGGTTTGGGCGGACTGGCTGCCAACGACAGCAACGCGGCCACGGCCAGAATTGAAAAATTGCGTAATTTCATTGGTTCAGGTTCCACCCCGGTTTTGAGAATCCAGACTGCGAGCCAGCGATTCGAGCACGGTCCGCAGTTCGCTGTCGCCAATATCGCGCAACGAATCGCCGAGTTCCATCGGGATCGGGCGCAAGCTGGGCGGTGCGGTTGGTTTTTCCCCGACGGGCGGCGGCTTGACCACACCCTGCCGCAACTTGACCCTCGCGACGGCTTTGTAGCCGAAAAAGCGGTTTACCCGGTCCATGATCTCGGGAACCACGTGCTGGATCATCGGCGCGTGGGCCGGGGTCACGACCAATTCCAGAATGCCGTCCATCTTCTCGCCCGGCGGAAAGCGGATCGCCTCAGGTGCGCAGACGCGGGCGTGGCGGGGGCCGACGATTTCGGGCCAGCGGGTAACGACGCTCGACTGGACAAAGCCAAATCTACGAAACGCGGTGCGGCCGATTTCGGGCATCAGATCGGCAATTGCCCGCGCTTGTCCGCCGCGCGGGCGCTCGAAACGGCGCGGCTGCTTGGCATCATCCCCGGCCTTTTTGCCGGCGGACGGCTTGGATTTGGGCGGATCACGTTCCATTGCGCTTCTGCCCATGCCATAGCCCGGTCGTGGCTGCCAGTCTGGATCATGAATGCGCCGATCAGGATCGTGCAAATGTGGCGACGAAGCTGCTCGATTGGTACGATAAACATGCTCGCGTCCTGCCGTGGCGGGCGCCGCCAGGATCGCCGCCGCCCGAGCCTTACCGCGTGTGGCTGGCCGAGGTCATGCTTCAGCAGACGACCACTGCCGCCGTTGCGCCCTACTTCGCCAAATTCACCGCCCGCTGGCCAACCGTGCAGGCGCTGGCCGAGGCGGACGAGGGCGAGGTCATGGCGGCGTGGGCCGGGCTGGGATATTACGCCCGAGCCCGCAATCTGATTGCTTGCGCAAAGGCAGTCGCGGCGCGTGGGGGTGCGTTTCCGGCAACCGAGGCGGAATTGCGGGAACTGCCGGGGCTGGGTGCCTATACTGCAGCAGCGGTGGCGGCGATTGCCTTTGGCCAGCGCGCCGTGGTGATCGACGCTAACGTCGAGCGTGTGGTCGCCCGGTTGTTCGCCATTGCCGAACCGCTGCCCACGGCACGCAAGACCATCCGTGCCGCCGCGACCGAGATCACGCCAGACCGCCGCGCGGGGGATTTTGCGCAGGCGATGATGGACCTTGGCGCGACGATTTGCACCAGTCGCAGTCCGCGCTGCCTGCTGTGCCCATTGTCGGGAGATTGTGCGGGGCGGGCAGGCGGGGAGCCCGAACGCTTGCCGGTCAAGGCCGCCAAAGCCGCCCGGCCCGCGCGCAAGGGTCTGGCCTTCTGGATCGAGCGAGACGGTGCGGTGTGGCTCGAACGACGGACGGACAAGGGGATGCTTGGCGGGATGCTGGCACTGCCGGATGATCGCTGGTCGGCGCGGTCCGATGGTGATGGCGGTGCGCCAGTTGTGGGCGATTGGCGGGCGCTCGGCAGTGTGTCTCACGTTTTCACGCATTTTTCGCTGGAATTACAAGTCGTGCTGGTTTCACTTGGCGATTGGGATAGTCTGCCGGCCACGAACGGCCAGTGGTGGCCGCTTGACCGTCTGGACGAGGCTGGCTTGCCCACCCTGTTCGCCAAGACGGCGCGGCTGGCAATGGCCCTACGAGGGGGAGCGGAAGATCAATAAGCCTGATGCCATGATACTGTCGCGCCGCAGCCTACTGCACGGGTCGGCGCTATTGGGTGCGGGGGCGATGCTCGGCCTGCCGGTGCTGGCTCGTGCCGCTGATTTTGGCGCAATCGAGGGCCAGTGGCCGACGGTTACGGCGTTGCTCGATCGCTACGTCAGGACGCGCAAGGTAGCAGGCGGGGTTGCCACATTTGGCTGGGGCCAAGAACCGCTGGCAGCGATCCTGCGCGGACGCGAAGGGTTTGATGATGCCGATCCGGTCAGCCCGCAAAGCCTGTTCCGCGTCTATTCGATGACCAAGCCGATTACCGGCATGGCGGCGATGATGCTGATTGACGAGGGTAAGCTGGGGCTAGACCAGCGCCTGGCCGATTTCGTGCCGGAGTTCGCCAACCCGCGCGTGGTGATTGATCAGGCCAAGGGCCTGGATTCGCGGCCAGCGGCGGGCCAGATCACCATTCGGCAATTGATGACGCACACGTCTGGAATGGGTTATGCCGGGGTTAGCACCAATGCGGTGGGGCATGAATTGCTGCGGCTGGGCGTTACCCCGGCGAGGGTTTCTCACCGCAATATCAAGGGCGTGACCTCGCCCGTGCCGACGCCAGAACCCGGCGAATTCCTGCGCCGGGCGGCGTCTGTGCCATTGCTCGCCGATCCCGGGACCAAGTGGATATACTCGATGGGGCTGGACGTGCTGGGGCTGGTCATCCAGCGGGCGAGCGGTGCGGCGAGCTTTGCCGCGTTCCTGCAAGAACGCCTGTTCGATCCGTTGGGCATGAAGGACAGCGTGTTTCAGGTGCCCAAGGCTGACGAACCGCGCTTCACCACCAACTACGGCATTGCTCACGGCTTCCGCCTGACGATCGACAAGCCCGCCGAATCAGTGTTCCTCGATCCGCCCGCCTTTGCCTATGGCGGGGCCGGGCTGGTGAGCACGCCGGTGGATTATGACCGCTTTCTGGCGATGTTAGTCGGTGGGGGAACGCTTGGCGGCCGCCGGATCATGAGCGAAAAGGCGGTCATGCTCGGCATGTCGAACTTGTTGCCGCCGGGTGCGGATACCAATGGTACGTCGATCAGCGGCGCGGGCTTTGGCGCTGGCGGGCGGGTCGGTCTGGGGCCGGATGCGGGCACATTCGGCTGGTCTGGGGCGGCGGGAACCGTGGCGCTGGTCAACAGCCGCGTCGGCCTGCGGACCGGGCTTTACGTGCAGTACATGCCGTCCAGCGCCTACCATATTCAAAAGGAATTTCTGGCCGCCGCCGCCAAGGATGCGCTGGTGATTGCCGAGAGGAAAGTGACAGCATGAGCGGACTTGAAATCGCCTTCACCGGCAGCCTGATCGACCGGGCCGACCACATTCGCGGCGATCCGGCGGCGCTGGGCGGGCTGATGAACCACCGCGCGCGGCTGCTGCGAATGAATGGGCTTGAACCGCTGATGACGGACGAGGGCGGGCTGGTCTGGGGCTCGCTTGCCGATGCTGACCCGGCGGGGGAACTGGTGTTTCTAGGCCTGAATGACGGGCGCGGGTACTTTGCCGAAGTGCCCCGCCGAGGCGCAGGTGGTATGGGACCGCCGACGCCCGGGTCGCGATCCGCAATGGCGGTGCTTTCCGCGCCGGACCTAGCCGCTTATGGCACTGCGCGGGCGCTGGTTTCATGGCATGCCCGTCACCGTTTTTGCGCGCAATGCGGCAGCGCGACCGTGCTGGCCAAGGGCGGCTGGCAGCGCAGTTGCTCAAGCGAAGCCTGCCACGCCGAACACTTCCCGCGCACCGATCCGGTGACGATCATGATAGTCGAGCATGACGGCCACCTGCTGCTGGGCCGCCAGCCCCGCTTTCCGACGAGGTTTTTTTCCGCGCTCGCCGGGTTTGTCGAGCCGGGCGAAAGCTTCGAGGAGGCCGTGCTGCGAGAAGTTTTCGAGGAAGCCGGAGTGCGCGCGCGCGATGTCACGTATGTTGCCAGCCAGCCGTGGCCGTTCCCGTCATCGCTGATGATCGGTTGCCATGCCTTTGCCGATGACCCGGCCATTGTCATCGACAAGACCGAACTCGACGATGCGCGCTGGTTTACGCGGGCCCAAGTGGCGTCGGCGATGGCCGGGGATG
>JBDUBN010000439.1:0-2611 GCA_040004085.1 Novosphingobium sp. | reverse complement strand
GAACACCGGACAGGGTCACGCCAAGGCCTATTGCATGCAGACGCGGGGCCGCGAGCACAGTTGCCATTCCGGGCAGCGTCAGCGACGGTGGTAGCGGCCCTAGATACCTGCGCATCCAGTCGTCGGCGGGGTCCAGACCGCAGCCTACGCTAAGCGCATAGAGACAGCTGTCCTTATGGGAATATCGCTGCTCCATCACCACCGGGGTCATGCCCATCAAAGCGTCGTAGTCTTTGATCATATGCCTTACCGATTCTTGAATATCGGCGCGCGCTTCTCGAACATCGCGTCAATTGCCTCGCGATGGTCTTCGGTCTCGTGCGCGATCGTCTGGAATGCCCCGGCCATTTCAAGGTGCGTGTCGAGGGTCAATTGGGCGCTGTCGCGCAACAGGCGCTTCGTCAGCCGCAGCGTCCGGCCGGGCATCGCGTCGATGCGGTTGGCCAGTTCAAAAGCCGCGTCCATCAATGCGCCTTCCTCGACCACCCGAGAAATCAGCCCGATCTTCAGAGCCTCATCCGTCCCAATCTGCTTGCCTGTGAATGCCATTTCGCAGGCCATCGAATAGCCGACCATACGTGGCAGGAACCAAGCGCCGCCGTCACCGGGAACGATGCCGAGCTTGATGAAGCTTTCGGCAAACACCGCTTTTTCCGACGCGATCCGCATGTCGCACATGCAGGCCAGGTCAAGGCCCGCGCCAATTGCCGCGCCGTTCACCGCAGCGATTGTTGGCACTTCCAGATTGTACAGCGCTTTGGGTATGCGGTGAATCGATTGCCGGTAGCTGTCACGCGTATCAATGGGCGTCTTGGCCGGAGCGAATCCGGAGCGGTCGCGCATCTTCTTGATATCGCCGCCAGCGCAGAATGCTGATCCGGCCCCCGTGAGGATCAAAACGTTGACAGAAGGATCGCGCTCAATCGACTTGCAGCGATCTTCAATTTCTTCGCAGATCTCGACGGTCGACAGCGCATTGCGTGTTTCAGGGCGATTCATCGTCAGAACGACGATGCCCCCGGTCTTTTCATACAGCAGGAAGTCACTCATGTGCTGGTTTCCCCGACAGGATCGCTTGCGTCAATAATTGTGTCCCAAGCGCTTCCCGCCTTTACTGCAGTGCGCCCGACCTCGATTGCCCAATATCGCTGTCCGCCGAATTCTTCGCTCCAGGTCCACATGTTGCGGCTCAGGCGAGCGAGCGGATACTCCATCGTCACTCCGATTGCGCCATGGATCTGGTGCGCGAGCATAGCTCCTTTCTCTACTGCGCGTCCCGCCCGCAATTTGGCGATTCCAACAGCTACCAGTCCTTCACCGGCATCCATTTTCGCACATGCCATTCGCGCTGCCGCAGCCGTTGCGACCGCTTCTCCCGCAAGCTGAGCCAGCATGTGCTGCACGGCCTGCTGCTTTGATAGTGGCCTGCCAAACTGGACCCGTTCCTGCGCATATCGCACAGCGAGATCGAGCGCTCCCTGAAGCGCACCGGCAATCTGAATCGCACGCAGCAGCGCGCCGACCTGGGTTGCCCGATTGTCGCCCGGCATAGTGTTCGCAATCCCGCCGCATGTGGCAGCTTCGCTTGGCACCAGAGCCAACGACGATCCAGCCTCAGCCAAAACGCGGGCAGTTCCCGATCCGGAAGAACTGCCAAGGAATACAGGGCCTTCGGCCGGTTCCGTACCTGTCTCGCACAACAGAAAATTGGCCACGAGCGTGTCTCCGAGCGGGACCGATTCGCCGCATGCAGCGGAGTGCGCGAGTACATCGAACATTTCTGACCAGCGCAGTTCAAAACCGCCGCTGGACTCCGGACACATGGCGAGCGGCAATCCCAGTTCGTCGACCTTGCTCCACAAAGCCGCATCGAAGGCGTCGCTATCGTCGCGTCGCCCGTTCTGAGCATCGGCGAACAGGCGGACGACCTGTTCAAGGAGTATGTCAGAGACTGACATGGTCAACGTACTCCCAAGGTGCGGGCGGTTATGCCACGCAGAATTTCGCGCGCGCCGCCACGCAGCGAAAAGCTCGGTGCAGCGCGCAGGGTGTAATCGATCGCTTTGCGCAATTCGGCTGGCGGCAGAGCGAACAGGCTCCGTACGGCTGGCGCAGTGCGCTGCTCCAGTTCCGCGCCAAGGTCCTTGGTGATCACTGCCAGATAGGACGGATCTTCACCTCGCTGCAACTTGCCTGCCACCATCAGCGACAACGAGCGCAGAACAGCGGTCTCGGCGATCAAGGTTCCAAGTGTCGCAAGGTCGCCTTGCTCGACTTCAGCTAGCGGCTTGGCCGCCAAACAGTCGGTCGCGGCCGCCACCAAAGGGAATGCACTCAGGAATCGTTCCGAGCCGCTTCGTTCGAGGGCAAGCTCGGATGTGACCTGCGCCCAACCCTCACCCTCCGTCCCAAGCAGACGATTGTCGGGCACGAAAACGTCATTGAACACGACTTCGTTGAAGTGCGATTCCCCATTGAGGTCAGGAATTGGTCTGATTTCCAGCCCCGGGCTATCAAGCTCGATGAGGAACTGGGTCAGACCCGCCTGGCGCATTTCGCGAGCCGGGCCAGTAGTGCGGAACAGGCCGATCATGACCTGGCAATGGTGCGC
>JBDUBN010000438.1:0-2616 GCA_040004085.1 Novosphingobium sp. | reverse complement strand
ACCGCCTGTTGCAGATCGGGGTGCACCTCGTAGAAGTTCGCTTCGAGTGCGTTCATCAGGGGGATGTCTAGCCCGTCTTGCCAAATACACACCGTGCCGTCCTCGGCCACGCCGTGTTCGTGCCAGGTCCCGTTCGGCGTCAAGACGAAGTCGTTGCGGCCAAGCGTCATCTTGTGGCCATCGACGTTGGTGAAGGCACCGCTGCCTTCCATGATGAAGCGCAGTGCCGAGGCCGAGTGGCGGTGGCTTGACGCCAGTTCGCCCGGACCCATCACCTGAAGACCGGTGTAGAGCCAGCCGACCGCTGCGGTGACATCTTCCCTGCCCGGATTAGCCAGGTAAACGACCCGGCGCCCCGCCTTCTCCGGGCTGACCAGTTCCAGCGAGCGGAGCACATGGTCGCGCAGCCGGTCGTATTGCCACAGCACCGGAACCGACTCCGAAGTCGGCTCCCACGGTTCGATCTTGTTGGCGACCGTCCACAACGCGCCGGCATGCTGCGATTCAAGATCCTTGTAAAAAGCAATGAGCTCTTCGGTGTCCTCGACATTCGCTCGGCCGAGCACATCCTCGCGGTATTCATCATAGGCAGCGTCGGCCATGACCAAACTTCCTTGTCCAATTTGTTACAAGCTTAAAATATCTTGCACCTCCATGTCAACCTGAGGCAGAAGGGCGGCGCGTCGCGCGTGACGTCCGGTCGCTCAGGCGAACTCTTGGCGCGATAGCTGGCCCGATAGCTGGAAGGTGTGATCCGATGCTGAAACTTCCGCATTTCAAGGCTGCCGCAGTGCAGACCTGCCCGGTCTTTCTCGATCCAGTCGCCACGTGCACGAAGGCTGCAGCACTGATCAGAGAAGCGGCGGGCAATGGCGCGTCGCTAGTGGTCTTTCCTGAAGTCTTCGTCGCCGGCTATCCCTATTGGAGCTGGATCAGCGATCCAGTGTCGTGCAGCCCGTGGTTCGAACGTCTGGTCCGCGCTTCGATCCTTCTGCCAGGCCCCGAGATCGAGATCGTGAGCGAAGCCGCGCGAGACTGCGGGGTCCACGTGATCATCGGCGTCAACGAACGCAGTCCCGTTTCGCTGGGCACGCTGTACAACACTCTGGTCTTCATCGGCCCGGACGGTGCGATCATGGGTCGGCATCGCAAACTCGTCCCGACCTGGGCGGAAAAGCTGACCTGGGCCCCAGGGGATGGATCGGGCCTGGTGGTCTACGATACCGCGATTGGCCCTCTCGGCGCGCTCGCCTGCGGTGAAAACACCAACACGCTCGCCCGCTTTGCCCTCCTCGCACAGGGCGAGCTGGTTCACGCGGCGAGCTACATCTCATTGCCGGTCGCCCCGCCCGACTACGACATGGCCGAAGCGATCAAGGTGCGTGCAATGGCGCATTCGTTCGAAGGGAAAGTCTTCACCATCGTATCCTGCTCGACGATTTCGGACGAGATCATCACCGCAATGGAAGGGCTGGTTCCCGATGCGCGCGCGCGACTTGAACGCAGCAACAGCGCGTTCTCGGGCGTGATCGGGCCGGATGGTCGGCTGGTGGGCGAAGCACTGATCGACGCGGAAGGCATCGTCTATGCCGATATCGACCTGTCACGCTGCATCCAGCCCAAGCAGATGCATGACATCATCGGGCATTACAATCGCTTCGACATCTTCGACCTGGCGGTTGATCGCACACCTCGCACGCCGATCAGGGTCATCGACCCGGCGGCAGAACCCGCCGCACCCCGGCCCGACGCTTCGGCACCGCCCGAACCAGCCTAACCCCGATCCACAAGGCCGATCTCCAAGGCCCGATCTCCAAGGAAAATATCATGACTGCAACGCGCAACTTCCGCGTGGGACAGATCGTCCCTTCATCCAACACAACGATGGAGACCGAGATCCCGGCCATGCTTCGCGCGCGCGAAGCAGTCTTTCCGGAGCGGTTCACCTTTCATTCGAGCCGCATGCGGATGAAGCATGTGGTCAAGGAAGAGCTTGAGGCCATGGACCGGGACAGCGACCGTTGCGCGATCGAGCTGTCCGACGCCCGCGTCAATGTGCTTGGCTATGCCTGCCTGGTGGCGATAATGAGCATGGGCAAAGGTTATCACCGCGTATCCGAAGCCCGCCTTCATCAGCGGACCGTGGAGAACGACGCACCAGCCCCTGTCGTCACCAGTGCCGGTGCCTTGATCGAAGGTTTGCATCGTATCGGCGCCAAGACAATCTCGGTCATCTGCCCTTACATGAAACCGCTAACCCGCCTCGTAGTCGACTACATCGAAAGCGAGGGCATCACGGTGCGCGATTTCACAGCGCTGGAGATTCCCGACAACATTGCTGTAGGACGACACGATCCGCAGCGCCTGCTTGAAATCTACAAGCGTGTCGATCGAACCGGCATTGATGCCTTCGTCGCATCGGCCTGCGTCCAGATGCCATCGTTGCCTATCGTCCAGACGCTGCAGGACCAGATCGGCGTACCCGTAGTGTCCGCAGCCGTCTGCACCGCTCACCAGATGCTCGACAAACTTGGCCTGGAACGGTGCGTCCCGAATGCGGGTGCCTTGCTGGGCGGCGAGTTCTGACGTGAACTGACGGATTGGCAATTTGCCAAG
>JBDUBN010000437.1:0-2617 GCA_040004085.1 Novosphingobium sp. | reverse complement strand
GCCGCAGCCTTGGCGGCGAACTGGTGGCGGAAGGGCTGGCGGAAACGTGGAAGGGTCGGCGGAGCGATTGGTGTGTGGATGCGGGATTGGGGGGTTAACGCCACCCTATTAATCGATGTGCCCCGCTTCCCGTAACCACATTTCCTGTTGCGCATTGGCCGCTTTGCAGGAAACGAATTCACGGTAGCCGAATGTCAGATTCAGCCGGTGCATCAGTTCACGATCCGTTTCTGAATAAAGGATAGCGATTCCTTTTGGCGCCAGCAAATCACGCGCGCCACCGTTGCGGCGGATGCGTTTCATGTAGTCGTCCTGCGCGGCGATCGCGCTGACCTGCACCCGCGAAATCGGGAGGCCGATGCAATTTTCGAACAAGGCGGCCAATCGTTTAGTGCCTTTGCCACTGGCCATGATTTGTGCCCGAAGATCATCCGAAATTAGCGACCAGAAGTTTGGCGTGTATTCAAAATCCGCAACCAGCCACCAAATATTGTCGCGTCCGGCAGATGAAAATCCGGTTTTCTGATCGCGGTTCGCGCTGCTTCTTAAGTAGGGCTGACGTGCCCGAACTATGCCAACGGCACAGATAGCCGCTGCTTCGTTCACCCTCAACAACACACAAAACTGGTCGATGGCTTCGGGCGGAATCATCCACCCTGACCCCCCGCCCGTTGTTGACTTAACATCGACTTCACGTCCGCCGATCAGCAAGTCGAGCAGAACACCGCGCGGCACTTGCAGCCAATCGCGCAGCAGAATTTCAAACTTTGTCCCGAGGTACGTCTTTTCTGTCTTTTCGAGTTGATAGAAGAAGAAGCGACCGGTCCGGGCGGTATCAATAACCTCGTCGATTGCCGATCGAAAAAAGGATCGTAGCCTTTCCTCGAACGATTCCTGCCCACCGACGGCCCCCAGCAAATCGGCTTCGAGGGATTGCAAATCTAAGAAATCAACATGTCCTGCCTGCAATGGGCGATAGCCGTTCGCGGAAATCAGTTTCATCCTACTGCCCGGACAGAAAACAGTTTCTGTACCGACAACGCAATCCGCAGATTTTGAGCCACCGCCCGCGCAACTGGCGGCGGAAAGGCATTGCCGACTTGCCGGTATGCTGTCGTCTTGCGGCCATGAAACTGCCAGTCGTCTGGAAAACCCTGCAAACGGGCGACCATGCGCACTGTCAGCCGAGGCATGCCAAAAAAGTTCGCTTCAGGCGCAGATTCGGCAAGGCTTTTGCCTTCGACGCCCATTGATGCCCACGCCTTGCGCGCCCGCGTTGGGCCCAAATCGGGGCCACCGTGCTTTTTCGATCCGCCGACAATCGTGGGGGCAATGTCGCTTGCCTGTGCTGACCAGCGATCCACGCCAAGCCAACCATTCGCCGACATCAAATCCTTGAGGGTTTCCCCCACGGTCGGTGGATTGTGAGGCTGCACAACAGGCCAGTCGAATGCGTCAGTCAAATCATTGCGCACTGCGACAATCACGACGCGTGGGCGCAACTGCGGAACGCCAAAATCGGAGGCATTCAGCAGGCGCCAATCAACTTGGTAGCCTAATTTGCGCAACTGATTTTTTAGGTGAAGTCGGTAATCCTCAAACACCGCCGATAGAAATCCGCGAACATTTTCGATCATCACTGCCTTGGGCCGGATTTCATCGATCAGACGCAAGGCCGCCGGGAACAGATTCCGTTCATCCTTGTCCCCCAATTGCTTGCCAGCAACTGAAAACGGTGGGCATGGCAACCCGCCCGCCAGCAGATCAACGCCCCGGTAAGGCCGCCCATCAAACTGGTTCATGTCGGCGGTGTGCACATCCCACAACGGTCGGTTAAGCCGCAGCGTAGCGGCATAGTCTGCCTCAATCTCAACCAGCGCAGAATGGCGAAAACCAGCCTGCTCCAGCCCCAAAGCCTGACCGCCCGCTCCTGCACAGAACTCGATAGATTGCATCACGTGCTCCCGCCTTCCAGCAGGCATATGTTCTTATATTGTTCCGGTCAAGCCCTACTCCGCCGCTATCCCCGCCTTGGCGAACATATCCTCGATCCCCTCGCCCGCGCTCAACGCAGCTGCCCCGCCGCCGTCATTCGCACTGTCGCCGGCCTTGCGGCGTTGGTCGAAGTTGGACCAGACGGAGTTCCAGTCGCCCTTGGTCGCGCCCTTTGAATATTCGGTCGCGCGGGTTTCGAAGAAGTTGGCGTGCTCCACGCCGTTGAGCAGCGGGGTCAACCACGGTAGCGGGTGGTCTTCGATCATGTAGACCGATGGCAGGCCCAGCTGGCCCAGCCGCCAATCGGCTATGTAGCGGATGTAGCGCTTGATTTCCTTGGCGCTCATGCCCGGGACCGGGCCTTGTTCGAACGCCAGATCGATGAACGCATCTTCCAGCCGCACGGTCTTTTGGCAGCAATCGATGATGTCTTCCTTCACCGCCTTGGTCAGGCAGCCGCGTTCCTTGACGAAGGTGTGGAACAGGCGGGTGATGCCTTCGCAGTGCAGGCTTTCATCGCGGACCGACCAGGTGACGATCTGGCCCATGCCCTTCATCTTGTTGAACCGGGGGAAGTTCATCAGCATGGCAAAGCTGGCGAACAGTTGCAGCCCTTCGGTAA
>JBDUBN010000086.1:0-8796 GCA_040004085.1 Novosphingobium sp. | reverse complement strand
TCGGGCAAAGGGGGCGTCGGCAAATCGACGCTGTCGGCCAATCTGGCGCTGGCCTTGGCGCGGCTGGGCAAAAAGGTGGGGCTGGTGGATGCCGATATCTACGGCCCCTCGCAGCCGCGCCTGATGGGCACCGAAGGGCGCAAGCCCGCCGCGCGCGATAGCAAGATGATCCCACTGCAAAGCCCGCACGGCATTGGTGTCCTCTCGATGGGCAACCTGATCGAGCCGGACAAGGCCATCGCCTGGCGCGGGCCGATGGCCAGCAATGCGCTGGGGCAACTGATCGACGCGAACTGGGGCGATGTCGAAATTCTGGTGGTCGACCTGCCGCCCGGCACTGGAGATGTGCAATTGACCATGATGCAGCGGCACAAGCCCG
Organism: Novosphingobium sp.; assembly: GCA_040004085.1. Taxonomy (GTDB): domain Bacteria; phylum Pseudomonadota; class Alphaproteobacteria; order Sphingomonadales; family Sphingomonadaceae; genus Novosphingobium. Next base: position 8,417 of record JBDUBN010000086.1, on the reverse strand, counting down.
TCGGCGCGGTGATCGTCTCCACGCCGCAGGATCTGGCGCTGATCGACGCGGCGCGAGCGATGCAATTGTTTGAACAAGCGGGCGTGCCGATTGTCGGCATTGTCGAGAATATGGCGGGTTATGTCTGCCCGCATTGTGGCGAGGTCAGCGACCCGTTCGGATGCGGCGGCGCAGAGGCGATGGCCGGGCGGCTGGGCGAAAGCTACCTTGGCCGTATCCCGCTGACGCTGAAAATCCGGCAGGACAGCGATGCCGGGTTGCCGCCGGTGATGGGCGAGGGGCCGGAAGCACAGGCGTTCATGGCCATCGCGCGGCGGGTGGCGACGTGGTTGGATAACCAATAGTGCAGCTAACCCGGCGCAATATTCTGATTGGCACCGCCGTCGGCGGCGGGCTGATCGTGGCCTATGCTGCCACGCCGCGCCGGTTTGCCCTGCCGTTGGACCCACGCGAGGGCGAGCAGGCCTTTGGCGCGTGGATAAAGATTGCGAAGGACGGCATGGTCAGCGTTGCCGTGCCGCAGCTTGAGATGGGGCAGGGGGTCAGCACCTTGCTGCCGCAAATTGCCGCGATGGAATTGGGCGCGGATTGGCGGCAGGTGGCTGTCGAGCCGTCACCGATCAGCGGTGCTTATGCCAACGTCCCGCTGGCAGCCAGCTGGGCAGCGCTGTGGATGCCGTTTGCATCGTCACTGGCGGAGGGTGACGGGATGCTGGCGCGCAGTTTTGCCGAACGCAGCCGCTTTACCGCCACCGCCGATGGCACTTCGCTTAGCGCTTACGAAATGCCGCTGCGGATTGCCGCCGCCTCGGCGCGCGAAATGCTGGCAATGGCGGCGGCGGACCGCTGGGGCGTCGATGCCGGTCAATGCACGGTAGCGGACGGCTTTGTCAGCAACGGCCATAACCGCCTGCCATTTGGCGCGCTGGCCGAGGCGGCGGCAGCCTTCAATCCGCCGCGCCATCCGGTGTTGCGGGCCGAAGCGCCGCAGGAGCGCCCCTCTGCCTACCCGCTTGGCACCCCGCCGCGCTTCCCTCGGTTGGATGCGCCGAGCAAGGCCAAGGGGAGCGCGATCTTTGCTGGCGACGTGCGCCTGCCGGACATGCTGTTCGCCGCGATTGCGCATGGTCCTATCGGCGTCTCGCATCTGGCTTCGTATCATAAAACGCGGCTCGTTGACGTGTCGGGCGATGTCCGGCTGGTCCGCAATGAAAGCTGGCTGGCGGCGGCGGCGAGTAACTGGTGGGCCGCCAACCGCGCGCTCGAAACGATCGCCCCGCAGTTCGGCATTCGCCAGCCCGCCCAGAGCGAGGAGATCGACGCCGCGCTTGATCGCGCAGTTCGGAAAGCTGAAACCCATCGCATAGCCACCACAGGCAATCCCGACGGCATAATGGGCACCACGCCGACCTTGGTGGCGCGCTATGACGTCTCGCCAATGCTCCATGCCTCGCTCGAAACCGCCAGTTGCACGGCGCGGCTGCAGAACGGCAAGCTCGAACTGTGGCTCGCCAGCCAAGCCCCCGAAGCCGCCCGCCGCGCTGCTGCCAAGGCCGTGGGTCTGCATACGCGCGACGTGATCGTGTACCCGGTGCTGGCAGGCGGCAGCTTTGATGCGCGGCTGGAACACGATCATGCGGTGGAAGCGGCGCTGATCGCGCAGGAACTGGGCCGTCCAGTGCAATTGACATGGTCGCGCTGGCAGGAACACCTCGCCACCCGCCCGCGCACCCCGGTAGCGGCGGTGTTGTGGGCCACGACGCGGCCGGAGGGCGGCCACATCCTCGCCTGGAAAACCCGCATCGCGGTTCCGGCCACCGGGCGCGAGTTCGGGTTGCGCCTGTTTGGTGAACAAGACGCTGTCTCCGCCTTGGCAGGGAGCAGCGGCAAGGTCGATTCTATGGCAGTCGACGGCGCTTTGCCCCCCTATGCGCTGGAGAACGTGTCGGTCGATCACGTGCCGGTCAGCATCGATCTGCCCACCGGACGGCTGCGCGGCAACGCCCACGGCTACACCGCCTTTTTCACCGAGAGCTTCATCGACGAACTGGCGCATCATGCCGGACGCGAGCCGCTGTCCTATCGCATGGAAATGCTGGACAACGACGTTCGCCTCGCCACCTGTTTGCAGCGCGTATCCACCTTAGCGCAGTGGAATGGCGGCAGCGACGCCAGCGGGCAGGGGCTGGCCTGCCACCGCATCGGTGAGGGCCGGATCGCGGTCATCGTCACCGCCCAGCGCGATGAGGGCGGCGTGCGCGTGGAAAAGATCTCCGCCGCCGTAGATATCGGCCGCATCGTTAACATGGACATTGCCCGCCAGCAGATCGAGGGCGGACTGATATTCGGACTCGGGCTGACGGTCGGCGCGGGCAGCACTTATGTCGATGGTCTGCCGGTGCTCGGGCGACTGGCGGACATCGGCCTGCCGGTCTTGGCCAATACGCCCAATATCGAGGTCGAGTTCATCGACAGTCAGGCCGATCCCGCAGACCCCGGCGAATTGGGCGTGGCGGCAATTGCCCCGGCCATCGCCAATGCCCTGTTTTCGGCCACTGGCCTGCGTTTCCGCCGCTTGCCGCTGCTTGAGGAAGCTGAATGACCGCTGCGGTTGAAGTCCGGCCTGCTGGCCACCCTGCCGCTCCGGTGGGCAAAATCGGCGTGCTGCTGGTCAACCTCGGCACGCCGGACGCGCCTACTCCGGCGGCGGTGAAGCGCTATCTGGCGGAGTTCCTGATTGACCGCCGTGTCGTGGAAATCCCGCGTCTGGTGTGGTGGCCGATCCTGCACGGGATCATCCTGCAAACCCGGCCCAAGAAAAGCGCGCACGCCTATGCGCAAATCTGGACGCCCGAGGGTTCGCCGCTCGCCGCTATTACCGCCGCACAGGCGCGGGCACTGCAGACGCGGTTAGGGGCGGGGGTGCAAGTTGCTTGGGCCATGCGCTATGGCCACCCGGCGATGGGCGCGGAATTGCAGCGGCTGAAGGATCAGGGCTGTGACCGGGTGCTGATCGCGCCGCTCTACCCGCAGTATTCGGGCGCGACGACGGCCACGGTGATCGACGCGATGGGCGCTGCCTTGGCGCAAATGCGCTGGCAACCGGCGGTGAGGACGCTGCCGCCGTACCATGACGACGCGGACCATATCGCCGCGTTGAAAGCTGACGTCGCCCGGCAACTGGCGGCGTTGACGTTTGTCCCTGAAGTGCTGCTGCTCAGCTTTCACGGCATGCCCGAACGGACGCTGCATCTGGGCGATCCCTACCATTGCCAGTGCCGCAAGACCGCGCGGCTTTTGGCTGAGGCGCTGGCGGCGGAATGGCCGAACTTGCGGGTGGAAACCAGCTTTCAATCGCGCTTTGGCCGCGCCAAGTGGCTGGAACCAGCGACCGATGCGGTGCTGGTGCAAGAAGCGCAACGCGGCACCAAGCGGCTGGCAATCGCCGCGCCGGGCTTCTCCGCCGATTGCCTTGAAACGCGCGAGGAACTGGCGATCCGGGGCAAGGAGCAATTCACCAGCGCGGGCGGCAGCGACTTTGCGGCGCTCGATTGCCTGAACGATAGCGAGGCAGGCATGACGATGTTGGAGGCACTGATCCGCCGCGAATTGGCGGGCTGGCTGTAACGATTTGCGCGTTCGTGCGCGAGTTGATAGGCTGCGCTTAGTTGGGGCGAAACAGGGGTGGGCACGATGGCGAAAAAGCAATCGAGGATCGGTTGGAAGACTTCTGTGGTCATGGCGATCTGCGTCGCCGACGCCGCTGGCATTTACGCCGTTCATGTCAAACTGAACGCCCCCTCCGCCGCCAGCCAGCGGGCTGACGCGGTGGCCTATGGTGCGCCGACGCAGCAGTTTACGTTCCATCCCGATGCCAGCCTTGCGGTTGCCGCGCCCATTACAACGCCGCGCTCGGTTCGGGTCGATCTGCCCGCGCCTGTTGTTGCCCAGCAGGCAGAGCTGGTCAGTGCAGTTCCTGTTCGCCTTGCCAAACTCGTAATGCCCGAAGTGCAACTGACTGCTCGTGCGGCGCTGACCAATCAACCGGTTGAGGCGCAAAAGTCTGCGCCGCGCGTCGCGCATTTCGATCGTGCGACCCGCCACGACCGCGCATTCAACGCAGCGTTTGCCGACGGCACCGCGATTGGCGTAATCCCCGATCTGACGTTCGACCAGCAAGTCGAAATCGCCGAGGGCAAGGCCGATCTGGCACAGGATACGCCCGCAATGGCCAGTCTTGCACCGGCTGATCGTCAGGCAGTCGTGGGGCAAGACAGCGGTGAACTACCTGCGATTGCCAACGATCCGCAAGCTGACGGAGCGGCACCTTCGCAAACAGCGAACTAAAATCCATTCGCAGCGCATCGTGGACAAAGCACACCGGGGACAAGGGTATTCCGTGTCCGCTGCCGTCAATCAAAAATCCACGGCAATCCCGGATTTCACCCAGTCACCATAGCGAGTGGGGGACAGGCCATCGTGGTCGCCATCCTGTTTGCCATCCGCCGTCGTGGGCGCAGCAGGCTGCGGCGCGGGGTCGTTGCTCCAGTGCGCTGGCTTGGTGAATGCGCTGGGGCGCTTGGTGGCTCGCTGGATCATGGGATGTAGATAGTCTGCTAGCAGCCGGATGCAAACTGTCTTAGGGGGCGGCGATGGATATTCCCGGTCTCCCCGCCCGCCGCGCTGCGTTGCGCCTAACTGATGCGGTGCTTCGGCGCGGCGAGACTTTGGATCAGGCGGCGCACAACGCCTGTCAGGGGATTGTCGGGGGTGCTGATCGCGCGCTGGCGCGGGCCTTGGCCGCCGAAGTGTTGCGCTGGCTGGGTGACATCGACACGTTGATCGATTCGGCAACCCGGATGCCCTTGGCCGATGATTCAAAGGCCCGCGCAGTGCTGCGGCTGATGATGGCGGGCTGGCTGCGGCTCGATACGCCGCCACACGCCGTGATCGCCACTGCCCTGCCGCTGCTGGTCGGCGGACCCCGGCGACTGGCGCATGGGGTGTTTTCGACGCTGGTGAAGCAGGACGTCAAACTGCCCGACGCGCCCAGCCTGCCTGCCTTGGTCACCGAGCGCTGGGGTGACCGCGTTCCCGCCATCGCCGCCGCGCTCGCCCTGCCGCCGCCGCTTGATCTGGTGCTGCGTGATTCCGCGACCACGGCCGAATGGACCGAAAAGCTGGGCGGTGTGTCGTTGATGCCCGGTCATGTCCGCCTGCCGCGCGGCGATGCGGTCGAGAACCTTGAGGGCTTCAACGAGGGCGCATGGTGGGTGCAAGACCTTGCCGCCAGCCTGCCCGCGCGGCTTGTCGGGGCGGGAGCGGGCAGGACCGTGCTCGATCTTTGCGCCGCTCCCGGCGGCAAAACGCTGCAACTGGCCGCCGCTGGCTGGCAGGTCACGGCACTGGACGTCAGCGCCAAGCGGTTAGAGCGCGTGTCCGCCAACTTGACGCGCACCGGCCTGTCGGCAGAAATCATCGCCGCCGATGCGCTGGAGTGGGAGCCGGAACAGCAATTCGACGCCGTTCTGCTTGATGCCCCGTGCACCGCGACCGGCACCTGCCGCCGCCACCCCGACGTCCTCCACCGCATCGCCCCGCGCCACATCGCCGAGATGGCGGAATTGCAGGCCAAGCTGCTCGAACGCGCGGCGCGGTGGGTCAAACCCGGCGGACAACTGGTTTATGCCGTGTGCTCGCTGGAGGCCGAGGAAGGGCAGCAGCAGGCCGAAGGCGTCGGCCTGACGCTTGATCCGATCCGGGCCGAGGAACTGCCTGCCGGAATCGCGCCCAGCAGCGACGGCTGGCTACGCACCGATCCGGGGATGCTGGCGGAGGCGGGGGGGCTAGACGGCTTTTTCATCTCGCGCTGGCGGCGCTGAACCAAGGTAGAGTTGTTTCGCGCAGAGACGCTGAGTAGACGCAGAGACGGGGAGTTGTAGCGATCGAGGCGAAGCCTCCCGAAAATTCCAATCGTGCAGATTGAGCGGAAGGCCTACGGCCAGTCACGGCCTCTCTGCGTTCCTCTGCGTCTTCGCTGCGTCTCTGCGCGAAACCAGCTTTTCTTTCCTTAACCCCTGACCCGCTCTGCAAAACTCTTGCGCAATTTCGCCAGTTTGGGCGGGATCACCGCCAGACAATACGGGTTCCGCTGGCCTTCGCCCTGCCAGTATTCCTGATGATAATCCTCCGCCGGATACCACACCGCCGGGCCTTCAATCGTCGTCACCACCGGTGCGATACGCTCCGCCTGAGCGCGCGCGATGGCCGCTTCCGCCTCCGGGCGCTCGCTTTCATCCATCAGGAACAGGGCGGAGCGGTACTGCGTGCCGACGTCGTTGCCCTGCCGGTTGAGCTGAGTCGGATCGTGCGTGACCATGTGAATATCCGCCAGATCGGCATAGGAAATCTGTGCCGGATCATAAGTCACGCGGATCGCCTCGGCATGGCCGGTCGTCCCGCTGCACACCGCCTTGTACAAGGGATCGACCACCGACCCGCCGATATATCCGCTTTCCACTGCGCTCACGCCGACAAGCTCGCGAAACACCGCCTCGGTGCACCAGAAGCAGCCGCCTGCGAAAATTGCCTGTGCCATTACCTATCCTTTTCGTGTCGAGGCACCCAGATAGGGACTCGCGCGGCGCATGTCATCGTGCTGGCACGCATATCACCTGCCAGCGGCAATAGACTTCGTGGCCATTGAACCCTATTTGCGAGGACATGAGCACTTTAACCGTCGCCGCGCTGCAATTGCCGCTGGGTTCGCTTGACGAAGGCGAGAACATCGCCGCCGTCTCCGCGCTGGTAGGGCGGGCCGCCGGGCAGGGCGCGCAAGTGATCCTGCCGCCCGAGCTGTTTTCCGGGCCATATTTCTGCACGACCGAGGACGAGGCGCTGTTTGCGCTCGCGCGTCCGGTAGCGCAGAACCCCTCGGTGATTGCCATGCAGTCACTGGCGGCGAAGCTCAAGGTTGCCATCCCGACCAGCTTTTTTGAGCGCGACGGCCACCATTATTACAACACCATGGCGATGATCGGTCCCGACGGCGGCATCATGGGCACTTACCGCAAAAGCCACATTCCTGACGGCCCCGGCTATGAGGAAAAGTACTATTTTCGCCCCGGCAACGATGGTTTCAAGGTGTGGGAAGTGTTCGGGCACAAGCTGGGCGTCGGCATCTGCTGGGACCAGTGGTACCCCGAATGCGCGCGCGTCATGGCGCTGATGGGCGCGGAAGTGCTGCTGTACCCCACTGCCATCGGCAGCGAACCGTATGACGCCGACCTCGATACCAGCCGCATGTGGCGCCGCGCGATGCAGGGCCATGCGGTGTCAAACTGCATGCCGGTGGTCGCCGCCAACCGCATCGGCACAGAAGGCGCCCAGCGCTTTTACGGCCACAGTTTCATCACCGACGAATGGGGCGACCTGACCACCGAATTCGGCGCGGAGGAAACCGGCGTCCTGCTGGCCACCCTCGATCTGACCCGTGCCGCCAAGCACCGCGCCGGAATGGGCTTTTTCCGCGATCGCCGCCCGCAACTTTACACCCGCATCAGTCAGGACATCTGAGCGCGGTGAAGCAGCGCTATATCATCGCGCTCGGCTCGAACATGTGGCATTTGCGCCATGGCGCCCCGCGCGCGGTGATCGCTGCGGCGCTGCGGGAGCTGGACGGCAAGGGGATGAAGGTCAAACGCGCCTCGCCGATCATCGACTCGTCCCCCCTCGGTCCATCGCTGCGCCGCTATGCCAACGCGGCGGCGCTGGTGAAGACAGCACTGAACCCACCTGAACTGCTGGAACGCCTGCATCATATCGAACGCAAATTCGGCCGCAGACGGCGTGGCGGCCCATGGCGCGCGCGGGTGCTCGACCTCGATATCGTGCTGTGGAGCGGCGGCGCGTGGGCTTCGCCCAAATTGATGGGGGGCCTGATCGTCCCGCACACCCAGTTCCGCCAGCGCGCCTTTGTCCTCGGCCCGGCCAAGGCAGTTGCGCCCGGTTGGCGAGATCCGATCACCGGATTAACTCTGCGCCAGCTTGATGCCCGCTTGACCCGCCCCCGCCCAGTCCCCTAGGGGGCGTGGGCGTGGGGCCCATAGCTCAGTCGGTAGAGCAACTGACTTTTAATCAGTAGGTCGCTGGTTCGAACCCAGCTGGGCTCACCACGCAGTCGGCAAGAATCCCTGCTCGCGGGGTCTCTGTCAGGCTGCGGCAAAATTCCCCGCACTTTCCGCAGGTTTGCGAGGGGGAGGTCGGCGGTCCGTAGGCCGCAGAGACACTTTGGCGCGCGCGCAAAACGAGAATTGGCGGCATTTTCTCTGCCGCCAATTTCGCGTCCTAAAAGTGTGAGAAGGCTTATACCAAGGTGCAGTGATCCTGACCTATGAGGACGGCATTCAGGCGGTTCT
>JBDUBN010000436.1:0-2633 GCA_040004085.1 Novosphingobium sp. | reverse complement strand
ATGTCCAGATCTCCCGCCGCGCTCCCTTGGTGTGGGAAAAGGGATTGGTGGCAGGAATGCTGCCGTCGAGACCGATGCGCAACACCTTGCCATAAATGTTGTCCTTGCGCTGCGAGGACTGGATGTCCCCTTCGCTGAGCGCGCCAACTGCAACGAACAAATGACCCTCCCGACCGATCAGGATGCGCGATCCGCCAACCGCGACCCGCGGTTCGCCGACCAGGAGGTCCTTCACGTCGGTCAAACTCAAGCCGTCGAGCCGAGCCTGAGCCAGAACCGTTGCAGCCGTAATCCGCTTGGCTGCGGCGTCGAAGCCGACCGGACGATTATACGTGAAGTAGATGAGCCGATTGGTGGCAAATTGCGGGTGCAGCTTCACGTCCTGGATGCCAAGCACGTCGAATGGATGTAGATTCGGCGCCTTTGAATATTCGGGAACATTGGCGATCGGCTGCGCCACAAGCTCGGTTTTGCCGCCTGTTGCTTGCCGCACGAGGCGGAGCCGTGCGCCCCGCTCCACGATCAGCGCATCGCCGCCCGGCAGAAAGGTCAGGCTGTAGGCGTGCGACAGCCCCCGCGCGATGATATCGACCTTTACGGTGGCCAATTCCGCGCTTGGGAAGATGAAAGGTCCTGGCCCGCTTAATTCCGACGGAACTCCAACCTCCGGCACGTCGGCAGCAAATCCGGGAGAAGGCTGAGTTGCAATTGCCGCCATTACCAAGCCAGCGACGCTGCAGGCGGAAGCTATCAGTTTGCCAATAGCTGTACTCTTCATCCTGACCAACCCTTCGGCGAAAACTCGCAACCCGTCTTGCTTATGGTTTAAGCTGGCACTGGATGATTGCAGGGGCGGCCATAACCTTGCCATCTTGGGTCAGACGTTTTCCTGATCGCGGTGTAACCGGCAATGGACGTAGCGGGTCTGGAATGCAATCGTGGCTCGGCCCTGTTATGGAGCCAAGCCACGATCGCGGAACAGAATTCCGACTGGTTCGAAATATCAGCCGAGCAGATTTGCAACCGGAACATGAGCATAGCCAAGGTCGCGCGCCACGGCTTCATAAGTAACCTGGCCTTCATGGACATTGAGGCCCGCCGCAAGGTGCGGGTTGGCCTTGAGTGCGGCCTTCCAGCCCAGATCAGCAATCCGCAGGGCGTGCGGCAGGGTAACGTTGTTGAGCGCATAAGTGCTGGTCCGCGCCACTGCCCCGGGCATGTTGGCGACGCAATAATGGACAATGCCATCAACCACATAGGTCGGGTCGGCGTGGGTCGTTGCGTGGCTCGTCTCGAAGCATCCGCCCTGATCGATCGCGACGTCGACCAGCACCGCTCCGGGCCTCATCGTGCCGAGCATTTCGCGTGTCACCAGCTTGGGCGCGGCAGCACCTGGGACCAGTACTGCACCGATCACCAGATCGGCAGCGGCCACTTCCGCTGCGAGCGCGGCGCGCCCCGAATAAAGCGTGCGCGCCCGCCCTTGGAAGTGACTGTCGAGCCTTTCGAGCACGGCAGGGTCGCGATCGAGGATCGTGACATCCGCGCCTAGGCCCACCGCCATTTGCGCCGCGTTGAATCCGACTACACCGCCCCCGATCACAACAACCTTCGCAGGCAGCACTCCGGGCACACCGCCCAGCAGTACGCCACGGCCGCCGTTTGCCTTTTCAAGCGCGGTCGCGCCGGCCTGGATCGACATCCGGCCCGCCACCTGGCTCATCGGCTTGAGCAGCGGCAACGAATTGTCGGGTCCAGTTACAGTTTCATAGGCGATCGCGGTAACGCCAGATTTGACAAGGTCGGCGGTCTGCTCGGGATCAGGAGCAAGGTGGAGATAGGTGTAGAGGATCTGGCCCTTGCGCAGCAACGTGCGTTCAATTGGCTGCGGCTCCTTGACCTTTACGACCATCTCGCATTCGGCAAAAATCTCTGTGGCAGTAGCCTTGATGAATGCGCCAGCGGCCGTGTAATCGGCATCAGATGCGCCAATGCCGTTGCCCGCACAGGTTTCCACCCAAACTTCATGGCCGTGCGCGGTCAGTTCGCGCGCGCTTTCAGGCGTCAGACCCACGCGATATTCGTGATTCTTGATTTCTTTGACCGTGCCTACACGCATCGTGATTCTCCCGGAGTGATTACAATCGCAGTATAGCTCAATCCAGTCGGGCGATTTTGCCAAAGATTGTAGAGTTTCTGAATAAATTTGATAATCTATCCCAAATTATCAGAAAAATGTGGGATAGATATATGGATCAGATTGACCGCGCGCTCGTTCATGCGCTCCAGAATGACTCGTCCCGTTCGATTGCCGAGCTTGCCGAACAGGTCGGAACCTCGACCTCAGGATGTCACCGCCGGATCAAGTCGCTGGAGGCGGCAGGCCTGATCATTGGCTATACAGCGGTCCTGGATCCGCACCGACTGGGACTTAAATTGCAGGCTTTTGTCGAGATCACACTCAACAATCAAAGCAGAGAGGCCATGGATCGGTTCGAGCATGCGGTAGGAGATTTCGACGATATCCTTGAATGCCACCTCATGTCGGGCAATGCCGACTATGTCCTGCGTATCGCCGCCCGCGATCTCGAACAGTTCGATCAGATCCACCGCGAATGTCTTTCGCGCCTGCC
>JBDUBN010000085.1:0-8851 GCA_040004085.1 Novosphingobium sp. | reverse complement strand
ACCTTGCCACTAAGATCAACTTTCATTCTTCATTTCCTCCTACAATTAGGTGTGCATAGTCGCTTCGGACCAGTTCCAAAGCCTGACGGCGACATCGTCCGGGTCAAGACCGGCGCGCAGGGCGGCGTGATCGTGCATCATTTCCACCCAGGCTATACGATCGAACTTGCCAAGACCTATCTTGCTTGCACGGGCATTTCGCTTTCCCACCTGTGGGAGGCAAGCGCCAGCCTTGAGATCGCGGCGCTTGAACAGTTCACGAAAAGGGCCGACGCTTCGGTTCTGGAGGAATTGCGGCGGGCTTATCGGAAACTGGAACAGGGTGGCTCTGCCGACTATCTTCTCCGCGCCGTTGAATTCCATCAACTCATTGCCGACCATAGCGGCAATCGCGCACTGTCATTGCTCGTAGGCATCCTGTTGCGGTTCGACGTGGAATTTCTGCCTGAGCCAGATGCACGTTATCTGCCCCGGTTTAAGGCCGACCACCTGCGGACGATCGACATGGTCGCGGCTGGGGACCACGAGGCCGCCACAAGCCTGATGTGGCAGATGTTCGACCATTCCCGCCGCTGGATCCTCCGCGTCGAGGGGCGTAACCGCTTTTCGTAGCTGCATTGTTCCGGCGGCGATAATCTGAATCGGCGCCCATGTGGCGAATTATGAAGATGTTTGCCCTTCGCATCATCAACATGAATTTCCGCATCCGATCATGAGGCCGTCTAATCCTACAGCGATTTAGCTGATTTCGCGCTTGCAGCGCCCATCGGGACAATGCAAGATAATGGTATACCAGTTCGGAGATGATCGTGTCTGACGCTTATTCCAAATTTGCCGGCCTTTCGATTGCGCTGGCGGACCATGTGCTCACCTTGACCATGGACAATCCGCCGGTGAATGCCATGACGGCCGAGACACATTTTTCGCTGGCGACCATCTGGGACCAGGTCGGCAACGATCCAGATGTTCGTTGCGTGGTCATCACCGGCGCGGGAGACCGGGCATTCAGCGCCGGTGGCAGTTTGCAGGGCATGATCGACCATTGGGGCGATCACGGCCGCTGGCAGATTGGCATGGCCGAGGCGCGAGCGCTTATCCTGGGGATGCTGTCGTGCCCGAAACCGATCATCTCCCGCATCAACGGCCACGCCATGGGACTGGGCGCCAGCATCGCACTGTCCGCCGACATCACCATCGCGGTGGACGAAGCCAAGATCGGCGATCCGCATGTCGGCGTCGGCCTGACGGCGGGGGACGGTGGCGCGCTGCTCTGGCCGAATTTGGTCGGGCTGGTCGAGGCGCGTCGCTATCTTCTGTCCGGCGACCCGCTGACGGGCAAGGAAGCGGCGGCAAAGGGTCTCATCACCGGGTCGGTGCCGCGTGAGGCGCTCGACACAGAGGTCAAGCGATGGACCGACAATTTCCTGTCCAAATCTCCCGTCGCGATTCAGACGACCAAGCAGGCCCTGAACCTCGATCTGGTCGAAAAGGCCAAGAAATACTTGGGCGAGATGCTGCGCTTGGAAACGAAGTCCTGGGAATCGCCCCATCATCTTGAATCAGTGCGCGCCCTGCTGGAAAAGCGGCAGCCTGTGTTCGGCAACGACTGAAGTCTTAGGGAGTAAGCCGCCGTGTCCGACGAAATTGATCTTGACGTGCTGGCCGAGAGCTTCGCTGAGCTTCTTCGTGAAGAATGGCCTCGAGAGAAAGCGATCGCCTTCGGACTGGGCGATTCCCTCTATGCGGACGAGCTGTGGAGCTTGATGAGCGGCCTTGGTTGGCCGGCATTGACGGCTCCCGAGGTATCTGGCGGACTTGGCCTTGGACTGGGAGCCGCAGCGCGACTGCATCACGCACTTGGCACCGCTGCCGCGCCGGTGCCGATGCTTGGCACCACGCTGTCAATCTCGCTGCTTTCGATGGCCGGGTCGCCGGCGCAACAGGCCGCCTGGCTGCCAGGCCTGGCGGACGGATCGACGCGCGCCGCCTTCGCTCAACAGAGTGACAAGCCGCTGATCACGGATGGCGCAAGCGTGAGCGGCATGGCGGCTGACGTGCTGGACGCGCCTGCGGCAACTTTGCTCGTTCTGAATGCTGTCCATAATGGGAAGCCCTGCTGGCTCATCATTCCCGCCGATGCGCCGGGCGTTTCGATCGAACGGCACCTGCTTGCCGATACAAGTCATACGCTCGGTACGGTTACGTTTGACGCGGTTGCCATCGATGACGATGCGATCATTTCGCGCGATCCCACGGCGGCAGATGAGCTGTCCCGGCAGGCCTGCGTACTACTTGCGGCCGACTCGCTGGGCGCTGGCGAAGCGGTGCTGGCGGTCACGCTCGACTATATGAAGGTGCGGGAGCAGTTCGGTAAAGTTATTGGTTCCTTCCAGGCGCTCAAGCATCGGGTGGCCGACCATTCCGCCGTTCTGGTCGGCGCACAGGCGCTGGTCGAACATGCGGCTGCCCTTCCTGTCGGCGATCCAAAGGCGCTGCTCGCCGCTTTGTCAGCCAAGGCGCATGTGGTTGGCGCGGCAGCAGAGGTTGCGCGCGACTGCATCCAGTTGCACGGCGGCGTGGGCTATACGGCGGAATTTTCGCCCCATATTTATCTCAAACGCTGCAAGCTCAATGAAGCGTTGCACGGCACGCGGATCGCTTTGCTGGATCGCGTTGCCGAGCTGTTGGAGGCCGCATGATGAACGTCATGACCCGCACATTTGATCCCCTGTCCAAGGCAGGCGACGAACAAGCATTCCGCCAGGAAATACGCGATTGGCTGGCTGCTGTGTTGCCATCCGACTGGCGCGCGCGCTGGCAGAAGATGGGCGATGAGGATATCCGCGAATCGATGATCTGGTGGTTGGAGGAACGTCGCAAGGTCGGCCTCGCCACGCCGCATTGGCCGACGGAATGGGGCGGCCCCGGACTGCCCTTCTCCTCGCAGATCATCCTCTATGAAGAGCTGGCGCGCTGCGACGCCCCTGAACTCGACATCTTCACCATTTCCCTGTTTCACACGCCTGCGACCCTGTTCGAGCATGGCAGCCAGGCGCAGAAGGACAAGTATCTCTCGGGCATCACGCAGGGAACGGACATCTGGGCGCAGGGCTTTTCGGAGCCGGGCGCAGGGTCCGACCTTGCATCCCTGCGCACCAGTGCAGTGCGTGACGGCGACCATTATGTCATCAACGGGCAAAAGATATGGTCATCCGCCGCTATGCATGCGCGCTACTGCCTGCTGCTCGCGCGCACCGATCCGCACGGAAAGCGCAAGCATGACGGCATTTCCTATTTCATCATGGACATGCAGTCGCCGGGCGTCGAAGTCCGGCCCATCCGTCAGATCACAGGCGAAGCGGAATTCGCCGAGATATTCCTCGATGATGTGAAAATTCCGGTCGAAAATCTGATCGGCGCCGAAAATAATGGCTGGGCGATTGCGCAATCGACCCTGTCGACAGAGCGTGGCCTGCTGATTTTTGGTAACACCGAACGCTTGGCGCGTTCCTTCGAGTTGGACGGGATCGAAGCGGCCGACACCTGGATGAAAGATGTGCAGTTGCGCCGGGAATATGCGGCATTTTATGCAGAGCTGCAATCAATCCGCCTGCTGATCCGTCGGCTGCTTCGCGAACTGGAAGCCAATCCGGACAAGGCCTCGCCAACACTGCCGACCTTTATCAAGCTGCTGTGGGGCCCCTTCCTTCAACGCTACACTGAGTTTCTGGTCCGCGCCGAAGGGCTGGAGGCGCAGAAATGGCAACCGGCGATTCCCGGTACCGGCCATTCGAGCCGACTGCGTTTCCACGATTTCCTCAAGAGCTACGGCTGGACGATCGCCGGCGGCTCCAACGAGATCATGCGCAACATCATTTCCGAAAGAATTCTGGGCTTGCCCAGAGACTGATCAAGAAACCACCCGGGACTGAGCAGGTACAGGCCCAGCCCGGGTTGATATCGCTCTGTACGCCGGCCCGCCATTCCGAAGACAGTCCAACCTCGGCAGACAGCGCGAACCAACGAGAGGAAGCTAATCATGTCGGACGAGCGTTTCGCTCCGCTCTTTCAGCCCTTGGCCCTGCGCAAGCTGAAGCTTTCGAACCGGATCACCATGGCGCCCATGACGAGGGGCTTTTCTCCCAATGGCGTACCCGGCGACAACGTGGCCGCTTATTATGCGCGTCGCGCCGCAGGTGGCGTGGGCCTGATCATCACAGAAGGTGTAGGCGTCGATCATGAAGCCGCGCTAGGGGGCAGCGGTGTCGATGGCGACAACGTGCCGCACATGTATGGCGAAAAGGCGCTCGACGGCTGGCGCAAAGTGGTCACAGCGGTCCACGCAGCGGGCGGCGTCATCATGCCCCAACTCTGGCACCAGGGCGTTATGCGAGAAATGGGAACGGGCCCGCATCCTGGCGCAGAAACGCTCCGGCCATCCGGCATATGGGGGCCGCTCGACAAGCAGAGCATGATGAGCGAGGATTTCATAAAACGGGTGGCACAGGTGCCAGGCCGACCGATGACCGACAGCGAAATCCACGATGTGATCGAAGCCTTTGCCCGCAGCGCACGGATGGCGATTGAAGTCGGCTTCGATGGCATCGCCATCCACGGCGCGCATGGCTATATGGTCGACACCTTTCTGTGGGATGGCACCAATTTGCGATCCGACCGCTGGGGCGGGAACCATAAAGAGCGCGCAATATTTGGCGTAGAACTATTGCGCGCGATTCGGCGGCAAATCGGTCCGGATCCCATCATTAACTTCCGCTTCTCACAGTGGAAGCAGCAGGATTTGCGCGCGCAGATCGCATCCACACCAGCAGAGCTGGAGGAAGTACTGGGGCCGCTCGCCGACGCGGGTGTGGACATTTTCGATGCCAGTCAGCGCTATTTCGACAGGGCCGAGTTCGAGGGCTCGCCCCTCAATCTTGCCGGCTGGGCCAAGAAGGTGACAGGCAAGGCATCGCAGACAGTTGGTGGGGTGGGCCTTTCGTCGGGTATGCTGGATTCACGCGCAAGTGGCGGATCGGGTCCCGCGCTGGACAATGTCCGCAAGGTGGCGGACCGGCTGGGGCGTGGGGAGTTCGATCTCGTTGGGGTGGGACGGGCGCTCATGCACGATCCCGATTGGGTAAGGCGTATCCGAGGCGGCGAAGAATTGCTGCCCTTTGATGAATCCGTCCAGTTCGTCCTTACCTGATGCGACGAACAGCTTTTGAAGCTGGGTGGCGATGCGCCACCCCTGCGCCATCACCTCTCAGGCATGATGGCTGACATTCGCCTGATCTTCGGGATAGTCGGTCCAGAAACGGCGCCAGCTCTCATCGGATTGCGGCAATCCGCAAGCCCTGCTTTACCGGAGCCAGCTGACGTCCATGCTGCGCGGCATTGCAGAGCAGGTCGACACGCTGATGTTGCTGACGGGCGGACGAGGAATCAGTGAGGCGGGGCCGTTGACACAGACATGGCTGGACCTCAATGCCGCCCGTCACCACATGGGCAATATTCCCGGCCCGGCGGAACAGGCCCTGGCGGACAGCCTGATCGCCGGAGCCCGATAGCTGCAAGTCTGACCGATCAGGTCAGGCCTGGCTGACCGGAGGGGCAAAAGCGGTCTTGACGGGGGAAAAGAGGGGTTCCCGCTTCTCCCGTCGTGCGGTCATGGCTTCAGCAAAGTCGGGATGAGCCAGCGTCGCCCGCGCAAGATCGGCTGAATGCGCGCGCGCCTGTTCAAAATTCTGGGCTTCCGCGTCGTGAAGCTGCGCCTTGATCGCCGCGAGGGATGCCAGCGCATTCTGCGCCATGATCGCCGCATAAGCGAATGCCGCCTCGGCGAAGCTCTCATTGGG
This sequence comes from Novosphingobium sp., assembly GCA_040004085.1. GTDB lineage: Bacteria > Pseudomonadota > Alphaproteobacteria > Sphingomonadales > Sphingomonadaceae > Novosphingobium. The sequence continues at coordinate 2,996 of JBDUBN010000085.1, read as the reverse complement.
CAGCACCTGGGAAACGAGTCCCTTGGCTAGCGCCTCCGGGGCCTCCATGCGCCGTGCCGACAAAAGCAGATCTGCTGCATTCCCGGTACCGATCAGGCGCGGCAGCAGCCAGGCGAGACCACCTTCCGCACACAGTCCCAGCCGGGCAAAAGGCGCAATGAAGAACGCGTCCTCCGCCGCGATGCGGACATCGGCTGAGCAGGCGAGCGCCAATCCCATACCGGCGCAGGCGCCATGCACGGCCGCAACTACCGGCTTGGCGAGGTGCATCAGCCCGTCATAACGCAGGCTAGCTGATCCGCTGTTGGGCATAGCCGGATCATCGGACAGTTCGTTCAGCACCTGCATGTCGGCGCCCGAACAAAAAGCCCTCCCTGCCCCAGACAGCAACACTACGCGCACATCAGGATCGGCCGCCGCCGCGCTGAACGCTTCAGTCAGCCCACGCGATAGTTCACCATTACTGGCATTGAGACGTTCCGGACGATGGAGCGTGATGCGAGCAACGCCGCGCTCCACGGCATAAAGCACCGTCTGGCCCGCGTCCGGCATTACCAGCCCGCCAGGTCCGCCGCACGCAGGCGATGGCGGGAGGGCGAACCTAACCAGGCCCAATTTACCATCGCCCGCTTCATATATAAATGGGTATCATGTTCCCACGTGAAGCCAATGCCACCATGTGCTTCCACCATGTCGCGCGTGATCTGAAGATAGGTGTCGGCCAGATGCGCCTTCGCCTGCGCGGCGGCATAGGCAGCCTTGTCGGGGATCGCATCCCAGGCATGGGCCGCATACCAGTACAGGCCGCGCGATGGCTCGGTTGCGAGCGCCATCGCGACGAGCTGATATCGTAGTCCCTGAAAATTGGCGACGGCCTGGCCATATTGCTCGCGCATCTTGGCATAATCGACCGACATCTTCACGCAATGCTCCGCCCCGCCAAAAGAATCAGCGGCAATCAACACGGCAGCCGCATCGATGAGCTTCGCTATGGCCTGCCGATCTGCGGGCAGTGGTTCGACCGTCGCACCGTCAAAGTTCACACTGTCCATTGGACGCGTTCGGTCCGCGCTGTCCAGGCGTCTGACCGTATAGGACGCGCCCCTTTCCACCAGTGCCAGTCCCTCGGCCGTGCCAACGATAATCAGATCAGCCTCCGCTGCATTGGGCACAAGCACTTTCTCGCCCGTCAGCAACCCTCCGGCGACTGTCAGTGTCCAGTCGCTAGGCATCCATGCGCTTCTGCCTTCACCAAACGCCACGGTGGCAAGCACCTCTCCCGACGCTAACCTCGGGAGCCACTGCGCTTTCTGCTCCTCGCTTCCGCCGAGGGTCAGCGCGATCGTGGCGAGCGCATGCCCCAGGAAAGGCACTGGCGCCACGAAACTGCCAAATAGTTCCGAGACGATGGCGAGATCGATCATCTGGAGACCCAGCCCTCCAAATTCTTCGGGAACGAAGATGGCCGGTACCCCCATTTCGGTCAGGTCAGACCAGAGCGGTGCATCGAATTGCGCGTCGCCGGCCACGTCGAATATCTTGTGGACCTGAAGAGGGTTGCACTTGTTGCGCAGCAGCCCGCCAATGCTGTCTAATAGCGCGAGTTGATCCTCGGAAAGCAGGAAGTTCATGCCTGATCTCCTGGGACTTTGGCATCGCGGGGTAACCCCAAAGCGCGTTCAGCAATGATGTTGCGCTGAATGTTCGAAGTGCCGCCGGCGATCGACATGGACAAGGAAATCATGAATCGCTCGATCCATTTAAGCTGTGGGCCACCCATATCGACGAAATCATTCTCGACGATGTCGCGTGCCAGCTTGCTGATACGGCCCGCAAGCTCGGTCATGTAGAGTTTGGGCATGAAGGCAAACCAGCCGACCTCACGGTCGTGTACATCGTGCGAAGTGGCGCGATAAGTCGAGTAGACCAGTGACTGAAGCTGACCATCGATCGCGGCAAGCTCCTCCCGAATGTGCACATTTTCGATCGCCGGGCGCCCGTCGCGCTCCACCGTTTTCGCCAGCTTGACGAGATCGCGAAACATCGAGAGGCTCCAGGTCATCGTCGCGATGCCGGATCGTTCATGCTTGAGCGTCGAGCGGGTGACATTCCAGCCCTTGCCGCGCTCGCCCACCAGCATGTCGGCCGGCGTTTCGGCATTGTCGAAGAAAACCTCGCTGAATTCCTTCTGCCGCGTCATCTGCACAAGCGGACGGACGATAACTCCGGGCTGGCGGATATCGACCAAGAGGTAGGAAATGCCTGCATGCTTGGATGCATCCGGCTCGGTACGGACCAGGCAGAACATATGCGTGGCCTTTTGCCCGTGCGTCGTCCAGATTTTCTGGCCGTTGATGATCCATTTGTCGCCGATTAGTTCCGCCTTGGTACGCAGCGAGGCGAGGTCGGAGCCGGCATTGGGTTCTGAAAAGCCTTGCGCCCAGATGATGTCGCCGCGCAGGGTCGGACCGATGAAGCGCTGCTTCTGTTCTTCGGTGCCCCATTCCAGCAGAACGGGCACTACGAGGCCGTTCCCTGGAATCCGGCCGGATGGCGCGCGGGCCTTGGTGCACTCCTCGCGGATGATTTCGGCGCGAATGATGTCCGATGGCTGCTCCGACCCACCATAGGCCTTGGGGATGGTGCGGTGAAAATAGCCCGCATCGATGCCCCTCACGACAAATTCACGCTCGCCCGCCGCGGACTTGAGGTCGCCGTCCTCGGGCGGCCAGTTCGCCGCCAGAAATGCTCGCACCTCCTGGCGAAACGCATCATATTCGGGTCCGAAGCCGAGCTCCATGATAATCCTCTGTATGTTTCTATGCGATCATGTCATGTCGCCATAGGTGCAAATGTCAATCAGAAAGGCGATTGCGATGGTCGGCGAGTTCAAGCCAGAAGCATCTGGCAGAACGATCGAATGAAAGCGCCACACGCGCTCATATCCAGCGCTCTGGCGTATAGCTGCGCTAGTCCGCAGCCATCGTGACAAACAC
>JBDUBN010000435.1:0-2647 GCA_040004085.1 Novosphingobium sp. | reverse complement strand
CGCGAGCCGGGCCAGTAGTGCGGAACAGGCCGATCATGACCTGGCAATGGTGCGCATTGGTGGTCCACAGCTTTGTCCCGTTGAGACGCCAGCCGCCGGTTTCGCGGTCAGCACGCGCTTCAATGGCGGCAAGGTCGGAACCGGCATTTGGTTCGCTCATTCCGATGCAGAACGAGATGTCGCCACTGGCGATGCCGGGAAGGTACCGCTGTTGTTGTTCGGCGGTGCCCACTTTCAGGATCAGCGGGCCACTTTGGCGGTCTGCCACCCAATGCGCGCCAACCGGAGCACCCGCGGCCAGCATTTCCTCCTGAAGGACAAATCGCTCGAATGTGCTCCTGCCCGCGCCGAACGGTGCCGGCCAGGTCATGCCAATCCAGCCCCGCTTTCCGAGTTCGCGGCTGAATTCACGATCAAATGCACTCCAGGAACGCGCCCGATCTGCAACCGACCAGGTATGTGCGTAGCCAGCGAGGAATTCCCTCACTTGCGCGCGAAGCTCAAGGGCCGTCGGCGGCAAAGCCGCTGTACGCTCCGTGGGACTCATATGACATTATCCTGCGCCAAACTTGCGATCGCGGCGGCATCAAGGCCAAGTAAATCGTGTAGCACCTCGGCAGTATGCTGACCGATGGTCGGTGGACCGCGATGATACTCGGGCGCCGAGGCAGAGCACCGGATCGGGCTGGCGGCGACCGCGATTTCACCTGACAGTGCATGCGGCAGAATCAACTTCATGCCGCGTGCGATGAAATGGGGGTCGGCTTCCAGGTCGGCCATGCGATTGATCGGGCCGCATGAAACGCCCGCATCATTCAAAAGGGTAATCCAGTGCTCACGAGTTTCGCGGACGAGGATTTCGGTCAGCGCGCCGGCGAGTTTATCGCGATTTGCGACCCGCGCGCCCATGCTGTTGTATTCGGGGTCTTGCTCCCACTCAGGCTTGCCAACTGCTGCCGCCAAGCGAAAAAATTCGCGGTTGTTGAAGGTCGCGATGAGGAGGTAACCATCCGAAGTCCGATAGACACCATAGGGCGACGCACTGGGATGATCGTTCCCCGTGCGGGGCATTTCGAACCCGCCATTGAACCATGCCGTGAAAGTGTTCGCCATGGCCGCCACCTGGGATTCGAACAGCGAAATATCGATGTGCTGCCCTTCCCCCGTTGCATCCTTGTGGCGCAAGGCCAGGAGGATGCCGATTACGGCATCCTTGCCAGCCAGGATGTCGGCGATCGGCACGCCTACCCGCATCGGTGGCCCATCGACCTCACCTGTGACGCTCATCAAACCCGACATGGCCTGCATGAGAAAATCATACCCGCTGCGGTAGGAGTAAGGACCTGTCTGGCCAAATCCGCTAACCGAGCAATAGACGAGCCCCGGATTGACCTTCTTCAGCGACTGGTAATCCAGCCCGTACTTCGCCAGCGTGTTCGGCCGGAAATTCTCTACGAAGACGTCTGCCTTGATGGCGAGGTCGCGCAGAATTTTCGCACCTTCCTCGCTCTGGAAGTTGACGGCTATCGAGCGCTTGTTCCGATTGGCCGCCTGGAAATAGGTAGACTCCCGGGTCTCAATGCCATCCTTGTCGATAATCCACGGCGGACCGACATGACGCACGTCATCCCCTTCGCCCGGCCGCTCGACCTTTATGACATCCGCACCGAAATCGCCCAGGCATTGCGTTGCCGTCGGCCCCGCCACAACCCGGGTCATGTCTAAAACTTTAATACCTGCCAGTACGGACATCTGCCACTCCTTAACCCTTCGATCGCGAAAGGGTCCTCGAACGGCCTACGCTTAGGAGTAGGGACCTATTCAGGAAACGTGAATTGGCCGACTGACGGCAGTTAATGGAAATCCGTTATTGTATGCCTCGTTATCGCGTTGCGGCGCTGCCAAGTACTGCGGTGACCTGGCTCGACAAAAAGCCTCCATTACCATGCGCAACGGCAATCTCGGCGTTCGCAATCTGCCTTTCGCCTGCAGTTCCGGTCAATTGACGGAAAGCTTCGACGACGGTGAAAAGCCCATACATTCCGGGGTGTGCGCAGGCCAGGCCACCTCCGTTGGTGTTGACCGGCAACGTACCGCCGGGAGCGATGGCTCCGGACGCAATGAAGTCTCCTGCCTCGCCCTTCTTGCAGAAGCCCAGGTCTTCCAGGAACATGATCGTATTGATCGTGAAAGCGTCGTACAATTCAACGACGTCGACATCGGCGGGACTGATCCCGGCCTGTGCATAGGCGCGCTCCGCGCTGAACTTCGCGGCAGACGTCGTCAGGTCCGGCATCTGGGCGATCTGGTAATGATCAGTCGCCTCACCCTGACCGAGCAGATAGGCCGACGGACGTCCGTCCACCCAATCCTTGCGGACCATTACAACCGCAGCAGCACCGTCGGTAACCAGACAGCAGTCAAGCACGGATAGGGGATCGGAGACCATCCGCGCGTTGAAGTAGTCCTCCCGGCTGAGCGGCTTGCGCATGAACGCATCCGGATTCAACATCGCCCATTCGCGCGCCGACTTGGCGACCGCATAGAAGTGGTCGCGCGTCGTCCCGAATTCATGCATGTGGCGGCTGGCGGCCAGCGCATAGCCGCTGACCGGCAAGCGTGGACGGTACGGTTTTTCGTAGAGGTT
>JBDUBN010000434.1:0-2650 GCA_040004085.1 Novosphingobium sp. | reverse complement strand
CCAGCAATCTGCCACCCTCATCGCCGTTCCTGCTCTTTCCTATCGTCGCCTCCCTCCTTCGCCTGCGCACCCCGGCTCCGCCGCACAAACTTCACCTCGTAAAAACTTTCCATGCGGCAGACTTCGAATTACCGTAACACGTGCAATAACCCCCTAACTCTCAACAAAAATCGGCAACTTTCCTACACCCTCCCAACCTGCCAGAATGCCCGCTGCGCGCCTCCAGCCCGCACCGCTCCTTGACCTCGTAAACCCCCTCTCACGCCGCGCGGGCCTTCGCCGCCCGCGTCCTCGCGTAAACGCGCGCCAACTCGCCATGCTGTACTCGCGCAAAGTTGGTGAAGTTTGATCGTGTGAACTTCGTGAAGTTCCGGCCCGCCACTCCGCTCAATCCGCAACTGTCGCGGGGGGACACCGAATACGGAGTCCCCGGCCGATTTACAAACCCGCCATACCCCCCGTTAGGCCCCATTAACCCCTGCATGCTAGGGACGCCTGCATGGCTACGCACACTCCCGCAAAAATCCTCGTTATCTTCGGCACCCGGCCCGAGGCGATCAAGCTGTTCCCGGTGGTCGCCGCGCTTCAGGCTGACCCGCGTTTTGCGGTGAAGGTCTGCGTTTCGGCGCAGCATCGGGGTATGCTGGATCAGGTGCTGGAGATTGCCGGGATCGTGCCCGATCACGATCTGGACCTGATGACGCCGGGGCAGACGCTCGACGGGCTGACCGCCGCGCTGCTCACTGGCCTTGGCCGGGTCATGGACATCGAAACCCCGGCGCGGGTGATCGTGCAGGGCGATACGGCCACCGCGATGGCCTGGGCGCTGGCCGCTTATTACCGCAAGATCCCGGTCGATCACGTTGAAGCCGGGCTGCGTTCGGGCGACATCTATCAACCGTGGCCCGAAGAGATCAACCGCAAGATCATCGGCACCATCGCCAGCCTGCACTTCGCGCCGACCGAGGTTTCTGCCGCCGCGCTGATCGCCGAAAACGTCGATCCGGCGCGCGTCCATGTGACCGGCAACACCGTGATCGACGCGCTGCACTGGGTCACGGCCAAGATAGCTGCCCAGCCCGAACTCGCCGCCGGACTCGCCGATCTCGAAGCGCGCTTCGCAGGCAAACGGATCATCGGCGTCACCAGTCATCGGCGCGAGAATTTCGGCGGCGGGCTGGAAGCGATTGCCGACGCGATCCGCCGCATAGCCGCTCGCGATGACGTGGCGATCATCTTCCCCGTCCACCCCAACCCCAATGTCCGTGCCGTGATGGACCGCGCACTGGCCGGGCAGAGCAACGTGGCGATGATTGAGCCACTCGATTATCCGCAGTTCGCCCGGCTACTAGCGATTGCCGAAGTGATGCTGACCGACAGCGGCGGCGTGCAGGAAGAAGCCCCGGCGCTGGGCAAGCCGGTCTTGGTCATGCGCGAAACTACTGAACGTCCGGAAGGGGTTACCGCTGGCACGGCCAAGCTGGTCGGCACCGATTCCGACCGTATCGTTACCGAAATCTTCACCCTGCTCGACGATAACGCGGCTTACGAAAAGATGGCCCGCGCGCACAATCCGTTTGGTGACGGGCAGACCGCGCGGCGAATCGTGGAGCTGCTGGCCGATGAAATCCGAAGTCAAACCTGAAGTCTGCGTTGTCGGTCTGGGCTATATCGGCCTGCCAACCGCCGCGATCATCGCGCGATCAGGCTGCAAGGTTCTGGGCATCGACATTTCACAAAACGTCGTCGACACGATCAACCGCGGCGAGATACACATCGAGGAAGTCGATCTCGACGGCCTCGTTCAAGGCGTTGTCGCGCGCGGATTCCTGTCCGCCGCCACCGAAGTGCGGCCTGCAGAGGTGTTCGTCATTGCCGTGCCAACCCCGTTCGACAAAGACCACGCGCCGGACATTTCCTATGTTTTGGCCGCCGGACGCTCAGTGGCCAAGGTACTGAAGCAGGGCGACATCGTCATCCTCGAATCAACCTCGCCCGTCGGCACCACCGAACAGTTGCGCGACATGATCGCCGAAATGCGGCCCGACCTGAAATGCCCCGGACTGACCCGCGAAACGCCCGACATCTCGGTGGCCTATTGCCCTGAGCGGGTTCTGCCGGGCAAAATCCTGGAAGAGCTGACCAACAATGATCGCTCTATCGGCGGCATAACCCCGCGCTGCGCCCGCAAGGCGCTGGCGTTTTACAAGCGGTTTGTCCGGGGCGCCTGCATCGTTACCGACGCTAAATCCGCCGAAATGACCAAACTGGTCGAGAACGCCTACCGCGACGTCAACATCGCCTTCGCCAACGAATTGTCGATGGTCGCTGACAAGATGGGGCTGGACGTGTGGGAGGTGATCCGCCTTGCCAACCGCCACCCCCGCGTCAACATCCTGTCGCCCGGCCCCGGCGTGGGCGGGCACTGCATCGCGGTCGATCCGTGGTTTATCGTCCACAGCGCACCCGATGAAACGCCGTTGATCCGCACCGCACGCGGGGTGAACGACGGCAAGATGCACCACGTCATCGCCCGCGCCGATGCGCTGGTTTCCGCTCATCCTGAAGCGCGCGTCGCCTGCCTCGGGCTGGCGTTCAAGGCCAATATCGACGATTTCCGCGAAAGCCCCGCGCGACTGGTGGCCGCCAC
>JBDUBN010000433.1:0-2663 GCA_040004085.1 Novosphingobium sp. | reverse complement strand
GCCATATAGGCTTTGCTGCCCGCGCAGTTGTGATCGTAAACCAGCGCTGGAAGCCCGTGACTCGGTGCCTCGGACAAGCGAACATTGCGCGGAATCACCGTGTCGAACACCAACTTGCCCAAGCACGACCGCACATCGTCCGACACCTGATCCGTCAACCGATTGCGCCGATCATACATGGTCAGGGCAATACCCAGGATGCCAAGTTCCGAATTGAACCGCTGCTGCACCCGCTCGACCGTCTGGAGGAGCTGGCTCAATCCCTCCAATGCGAAGAATTCACACTGCAACGGCACCAGCAAAGTATCGGCCGCCGCCAAGGCGTTGAGTGTCAGCAGGCCGAGCGATGGCGGGCAATCGATGAAGCAGATGTCGTGCGCCACGTGACCGGCCAGCGCCTGACGCATCCGGTCCGTGCGTTGATCGACCGAAACCAACTCAACCTCAGCGCCAGACAGGTCAACCGTCGCGGGCACGAGATCCAGGCCCGGAATGCGCGTGGGCTGGATGCATTCGGTCAAGGGGGCCTGATCAACCAACAGATCATAGGTCGACCGCACCCGATCTTGCGCTGAAACACCGATGCCTGTCGACGCATTGCCTTGCGGGTCGAGATCGATCAGCAGCGTGCGCCACCCGGTCGCCGCCAGCGCCGTTGCTATGTTGATGGCCGTCGTGGTCTTGCCGACCCCGCCCTTCTGGTTGGCGATAGCAATCTTGATCACCGCTTGGTGTCCCTTCGCTTTGCGCCGCTGACCGTTTCGGGCAGTGTGCCCACGATAATGCCGCCGTCTGGATCGGTGAGCGATTGTTCCACGTGGAACAGGTGCTGCCAATCCGAGAGCTCCTGCAATTCCTGCGGCGCGGACCGCCCTTTGGGCAACAGCCAAATCGTGTCGCTTGTGGAAAACCGTGCGGATAATGTGAGCAACTTGCCCAACGGCGCGAATGCCCGTGCCGAAATGACGCTAAATTTTTGCGTCGGGACGAGTTCCAGTCGCTGGCCGACAACGACGACATTCGCCAAACCGAGCGAACCGGCGGCGGATTGCAACCATTCCACCCGCCGCGCGCGTGATTCGACCAGTACGATTTCAGTCTCTGGCAGCAGGCAGGCGATGACTATGCCGGGAAAGCCCGCCCCCGTGCCTAAATCGAGCCAGGAATCGACCGGTGTTTCACGTGGAACAAGCGCCAGTAGCTGCGCGCTGTCCGCGATATGGCGCTGCCAGACTGCGCCAAGGCTTGCCGCAGAGACCAAGTTCTGGCGCTGATTTTCCTCGATCAGCAGCGTAACCAATTGCTCAAGCCGCTCCATTGCAGTCGAGTCTACTTGCGGTTGATCGGCTACCCACGATCTGGCTTCAACCTCGCTGCCGATCATGCTGCGCGACGCCGCGCATGAATCAGCAGGGCCGCGAGCGCCGCCGGCGTGATGCCAGGCACACGCCCAGCAGCCGCCAGCGTGACCGGACTCGCGCGTTCAAGGCGCTCCACCATTTCACGTGAAAGCCCGGGAATCTGCGCATAAGGAAAATGATCGCCAAGCACCAAAGCCTCACCCGCACGCAAATCGCGGAGTTCGCTATCCTGACGGACAAGATAAGGCGCATAGGCCGCGTCCTCTGCGACTTCAGCCACCATGTCGGCGTCGCTAAGCAGTTCAGCATCGATCCACGGCATCAACGAATCCATGTCCACGCCGCCGAAGCGCAACCATTCGGTCAGCGGCAACCGGCCCGAATCGGCGCGAACTTGCAACCCAGTGCGACTGAGTTCAGCCCCGCTCACTTTGCTGGCCAATGCGGATTCAAGCTGCGCCCGTCCCTCCTGCCGCCGTTCGAACCACGCACTACGCTCAGCTCCAACCGCTCCGGCCGCCATTGCCAGCGGAGTGAGCCGGGTCGAGGCGTTGTTCGCGCGCAGACGCAATCGGTATTCTGCCCGCGCAGTCAGCATCCGATAAGGCTCCGTCACGCCATGCAAGGTCAGATCGTCGACCATGACCGCCATGTAGCTATTAGCCCGGTCGAGCGGCGCAGGCTCGGTACCGAGCGCCGAGGCGGCGGCGTGCATGCCTGCGACCAGCCCTTGCGCCGCAGCTTCCTCATAGCCGGTGGTGCCGTTAATTTGACCGGCGCAATACAGGCCGGGTATCTGCCGCAGCTCGAGACTATGACGCAGGGCGCGCGGATCGATGTGGTCGTACTCTACGGCATAACCCGGAACCACCATCTCAACCGCGTCCAGCCCCGCCATGGTCCGCAACATCGTCAGTTGCACATCGGAGGGCAACGAGGTGCTGATGCCGTTGGGATAAACCAGATGCGTGTCCAGGCCTTCAGGTTCGAGGAAAACCTGATGCCCGTCGCGGTCGGCAAAGCGGTGAATCTTGTCCTCGATCGATGGGCAATAACGCGGACCGGACGCGCCGATGGCGCCGGTAAACAGCGGCGAGCGGTCCAGATTTTCACGGATCACGTCATGGCTACGCGGATTGGTGCGGGTGATGGCGCAGAACACCTGCGGGTTTACGCGGGCTCCCCCCATCGCCGACATGCACCATTGCTCACCGTCAGACGGCTGTTCGTCAAGCTGCGCCCAGTCAATCGTCCGGCCATCAAGGCGCGGCGGGGTGCCGGTCTTTAGCCGGGCCATCGGCA
>JBDUBN010000432.1:0-2663 GCA_040004085.1 Novosphingobium sp. | reverse complement strand
CCGGTAAGCGCCAAACCGGCGGCGGCTAGACCAAAGATGAATCTGCGCATGATAGTCATACTCCCCAATTATGACGCTGGCGCTCTTCCCATCAGCCCGATGCTCATCAGAAGCGGACGCCATGAAATCGAAAAATTACATCATTCTTCTTAATCGTATCATGGTCCCAAGCAATGACGAATGTTGTAATTGTGTGCGCAGAGCACTCAGGCGGCCATATTGTCGATCAGGCGCGCCTTACCGATCCGGGCCGCGACCAGCAGCCGTGCCGGACCATTGCCACGCTCATCCAGTGGCGCAAGCGAATCGGCATCGCACAGCGCGGCATAGTCGACCGAGGCGAACCCGGCGGCGAGCAGGTCCTGCGCCAGCATCGCCAGCGCCGGGGCGACCGGATAGTCCGCTGCAATCCGCCCAATCGCCGCGTTCATTGCCGCTGGCAATGCGGCGGCGGCGGCGCGCTCTGGCGGGGTGAGGTAGGCGTTGCGCGAACTCATCGCCAGCCCATCCGCCTCGCGCACGGTCGGCACGCCCACGATGTTTGACGCCAGGGGCAAAGTCAGATCAAGATCGCGGGCCATGCGGCGGATGACCGCCAGTTGCTGCCAGTCCTTTTCGCCAAACAGCGCCACATCGGGCAAAACCTGATGGAACAGCTTGCAGACAACCGTGGCGACGCCATCGAAATGCCCCGGACGCTCAGCGCCGCACAGTCCGTCGCTGACACCGGAAACACTGACGTTAGTGGCGTACCCCGCTGGGTACATCGCCGCCACGTCGGGCGCCCACAGCAGCGCGACGCCCACCGCCTCCAGCATGGCGCAATCACGCTCCAGCGGGCGGGGATAGCTGGCCAGATCCTCGCCCACCCCGAACTGGCGCGGGTTGACGAAGATTGACACCACCACGTGATCGGCCAAGGTTTTGGCGTGTCGCACCAGCGTCATATGCCCGTCATGCAGCGCGCCCATGGTCGGGACCAGCGCCACTTTCCCGGTCTGACGCAGCCGTGCGACGGCTTCCCGTAGTGGATCAATGTGATTGACGGTTTGCACCTTGGGAGTCCCTTGCGATATGAGGCCTTAAGCGGCGTTCCTAGCGCCGCCTGCGTCCGCGTTCAAATCGTGCGTACTGCTTGCATTCCTCGAGTTAAAGGCCCGAAAAGCCCAGTGTTTAACCTTCCCGCCCCGCACCGCATCGTTTTCGCCAATGAAAAAGGCGGCACCGGCAAATCGACCACGGCAGTGCATATCGCCATCGCGCTGGCCTATCAGGGCGCGAAAGTCGCGGCGATTGACCTCGATCCGCGCCAGCGCACCTTCCACCGCTATCTGGAAAACCGCGCCGAAACCGCGCACCGCCGCGAAATTCAACTGCCCAGCGCGCACTTTGCCGTGTTCAAGGGCGATTCGGTGGCGGAACTGGATAAGCTGGCCGCCGAAGTTGGCGAGGGCATGGACTATCTGGTGTTCGACACCCCCGGCCGCGACGACGAATTCGCCCGCTACATCGCCACCACCGCTGATACTTTGGTCACGCCGCTGAACGACAGCTTCGTCGATTTTGACCTGATTGGCCAAGTCGATGCCGAGACGTTCAAGGTCAAGCGCTTGTCCTTCTATGCCGAGATGATCTGGGAAGCCCGCAAGACCCGCGCCAAGGCGACCATTGCCGACAACCGCCGCGAGATGGACTGGGTGGTCGTGCGCAACCGCACCCAGCACGTCGAAGCCCGCAACATGCGCCGTTTGAACGAGGCGCTGACCGAGCTTTCCAAGCGCGTCGGCTTTCGCATCGCCAACGGCCTATCGGAACGCGTGATCTATCGCGAGTTGTTTCCGTCGGGCCTTACCTTGCTCGACAAGGGCCATCTCGGCGAACTGGGAACCAGCCATCTGGTCGCGCGGCAGGAATTGCGCCAATTGCTCGCCGGGCTGAACCTGCCGCCGCCGATCGATCGCGAGCCCGAACTGGCCATGGCCGCGCAACCCGCTGTGGTCGGTTAACTCACGTCAGGCCGGTACCCATGACCAAACTCATCATTCTGCTGCTGGTCGTTGCGTTCGCCTGTAAGCAATTGGCAGGCCGCTGGCCGTGGCAGTTGTGGGCCGATTCGGAACGGTCACAAGCCGAAGCACAGGCGCGCAGCCTGCTGGGCGTGGATCGCGGTGCCAGTTCGCAAATGATTGCCGAAGCGCACAAGCGGCTGATCGCCCGGGTTCACCCGGATCGCGGCGGCTCCAGTGAACAGGTCCACGCCGCCAATGCCGCGCGCGACCTGCTGCTGGCCCGCGGTGCAAGACTCGATATGGAGAATCCATGACGCATCAGTTCCATTCCACCACCCTGCGCGAATACGACATCCGCGGGATCATTGACGAAACCCTGGGCGCTGAGGATGCCCGCGCGATTGGCCGGGGCTTTGCCACGCTGCTGCGCCGGGAACTGGGTGATAGTGCGGCGATCAAAGTCGCGGTCGGTTACGACGGGCGTGTCAGTTCCACGATGCTGGAACAGGCGCTGGTCGAGGGGCTGAACGCCAGCGGCGTTGACGCGGTGCGGGTCGGCATGGGGCCAACCCCGATGCTTTATTACGCCGAAGCCTCAATGCAGGATGTGCAGGGCGGCATTCAGATAACTGGCAGCCACAATCCCGCCAATTA
>JBDUBN010000084.1:0-8921 GCA_040004085.1 Novosphingobium sp. | reverse complement strand
CGGGAAACGCCTTCCACTGCGGCAACGACCAAAACAGCTTCGCCGCCTTCGTTCGCCAATACCACGACAACATCGGCATGGAGCCCGGCAGAGACTGCGGCTTTGATGCCCGTCAATAACCCATCGCTGAACGACGCGCTTGTGCCCAATACATCTTGCCCTTCACCAAAAGCAACAGCACCAATCGCATCGCCGCTCGCCAATTTGGGAAGCCACACCTGCCTGATGGCTTCATCGCCATGATCGAAAATTGCACGTGCGGCTCCAAACGAGGATGTCAGAAACGGCGCACCCGACAGCGAACGCCCGGCCTGAAGTGCGATCAGACCCAATTCGACCAGCGAAAGACCCAGCCCGCCAAAGCGTTCGGGAAGGGTCAGCGCTGTCCAACCCTGCTCCTTGGCTGTATCCCAAAAGGGCGTATGAAATTCGCCCTGTTTTTCCAGTAAGTGCAGCAATCCTTCGGGCGTCGTCCGCGCTTCGAGCACGCGGCGCGATTCGCTTGCTATGGCCAGTTGACCTTCATCATAAAGCAGCGACATATGCTTCCTATCTCACCGTGAATTTCTTGGCTTTGTCTGCCATCAAAGCGGCGCGATCGACCTGTGGGACGCCGACCGGATTGCCAATCTGGCAATATTTTAGGCTCTGCTGCATGGCGACGCTGCGGGGCAAATCCAGCGACTGCCATATTGCTTTCAACGAACCTGCCGTCGCTGCGGGCGGCTTGGCGGCGATGCATGTGGCGAGCTCGTGTGCGCGCGGCCATAGGTCTTCCAGCGTGGTGATCTCGCTTACCAAGCCGATACGCAGGGCAGTGCCCGCTCCAATCCGCTCATCACTGCCCAGCAGCACCATCCGCAGCACATCCTGCAACGGCAGCTTGTAGGTCATGCCAATGGGTTCGAGCGCACTCGTCATCCCGTATGTGACATGGGGATCAAAGAACGTCGCTTCCTCGGAACAGATGATGATATCCGCTTCATTGAGCCAGTAGAAAGCGCCGCCCGCCGCCATGCCATGCACTGCCGCAATGATCGGTTTCCAGCAGTTCATCGATTTAGGTGCGAGATATTTGCCGGGGTCTTCACAATGCCAAATGTTGTCGAGATCAACGACTGCCCCGCCGGGTTCTTGCGAGGCCTTTACGTCAGCGCCAGTGCTCCATGCCTTGCCGGGCGCGGCGCGCAACACGCAGCAATGAATGTCGTCATTTTTGCCGATCCACTTCCACAGATGTTCAAACTCATCCATCATCTGCTTGGTAAAACTGTTCATAGCGTCGGGGCGGTTAATGGTGATGGTAGCGATATGATGGGCTACATCAACGAGGATGGTTTCATACTGCATTATGCTCTCCCGCGAGTCTATCGGCATGGTTGACCTGGTTATACAACTAGCTATCACACAAGCAGACGGTAGAGGACAAGCCTTGCGATGAATTTTGATCTTTCAGATGAACAAAAAATGCTGGGTGAGCAAGCGCGCGGTCTACTTTCCGAACGCTCGCCTTACGATCATTTGCGCAGTTTGATCGACGCAAAGGCGGAATGGGACGAGCCTTTGTGGCGCGAACTGGGCAACATGGGCTTTCTGGGCGCAATGATCCCCGAAGAATATGGCGGCCTGAGCATGGGTGCGCTTGATTTGGGAGTGATCGCTCAGGAACTGGGCCGCACCAATGCTGCTGTGCCGTTCTTCTCGTCAATTGTTCTGTGTGCGGAAGCGATTCAGCTCGCAGGCAACGACGCACAAAAGGCGCAGTGGCTGCCAAAACTTGCGTCAGGAGAAGCCATTGGTTGCTTTGCCTATGCCGAGGGCCCCGGGCCGGTGTTTGCAACCGGTGCAACGCTCGCCAATGGCAGGCTGTCTGGCATGAAGTCTCCCGTCGCGGATGGAGGGATTGCAAACATTGCTGTGGTGTTGGTGCAAGGCGGCGCGCTGGCGCTGGTCGAACTCGATCAGCCCGGGGTGACGCGGACAAAGCTTGATAGTTTTGATCAGTTGCGCGCGCACTACAGGATCGATTTCGCCGATTCCGCCGGAGAAATGATGCCGGGCGAATCCTTGCTTGAACAGCTGATAGACCGCGCCGCCGTGCAGGCTGCATTTGAAAGCGTGGGTGCCGCAGAAGCCTGCCTAAATATGGCGCGTGATTATACGATGGATCGGCAGATGTTCGGTCGCCCGCTCGCCTCTTATCAGGCCATTAAACACAAGCTGGCTGATTTGGCCGTAGCGGTTGAACTCGCTCGTTCCAATGCCTTTTATGCCGGATGGGCGTCGCAGGAAGCTCCGGCCCTCTTGCCAAGTGCAGCGGCGTCAGCCCGCCTTTCGGCCCTTGCCGCATTTGAAATGGGTGCCCGCGAAAATCTGCAAGTGCACGGCGGCATTGGCTATACACAGGAAGCCAATTGCCATTTCTATTACCGCCGCGAACGATTGAACGCGGTTGCGCTTGGCAACCGAGATTATTGGGCCGACCGGCTGATTAAAAACCTGCCGACCGAGCAGGCGGAGGCCGCATAATGGACTTTAACGACACCCCCCAAGAGGCCGCATTCCGCACCGAAGTGCGCGCCTGGCTTGCAGTACACGCCCCCGCGCATGTCATTCCAGCTGGCGAGATGATGGACGACAGCGAAGAAGTGCAGCGCGGCAAGGCGTGGCAGCGGTGTGTTTATGATGGCGGCTATGCCGGAATCACCTTGCCCATCGAATTGGGCGGGCGCGGCGGATCGGTGATTGAAGCCGTTGTCTTCGCCGAGGAGGAATCGAAATATCTGCTCCCCAAAGGTCCCTATATCGGCATCGGGCTGAGTATGGCGATTGCGGTAATCGCCAAGCACGGCAATGAGGCACAGCGCGACAAGTTCATCGAAGCGACGTTGAAGGGCGATCTGACTTGGTGCCAGCTGTTCTCCGAACCCTCTGCCGGATCAGACCTTGCCAATGTCCGTACCAAGGCGGTGCAAGATGGCAATACGTCCTGGATCGTCAACGGTCAGAAAGTCTGGTCTAGCTGGGCGCATCGCAGTGACTGGGGAATCCTTGTCGTCCGCACCGATACGAACATCCCCAAACATAAGGGGATGACGTTCTTCGTGGTCGATATGAAATCGCCCGGCGTCGATATTCGCCCGATCCGCCAGATTTCTGGTGCGAGCGATTTCAACGAAACCTTCCTCACCGACGTCAGAATACCGGACGAAAACCGCATCGGCGAACCCGGCGACGGCTGGGCGTGCTGCATGACGGTGCTTATGGGTGAGCGCTTGGGTAGTGGCAGCCACAAATCGATGGTTGCCCCGTTGTTCGATTATGCTGCCGCAACGCCGGGCACGAACGGCGGAACGGCGCTCGATAGCGGAAGCACCCGGTTGGCACTCGCGCAAGCCTATGCCGATGAACAGGCCAGTCGCTGGTTCGAAGCGCGCTTGCGTACGATGGTGAGCCGCGGCGAAAATCCGGGCGCGCTGGCCGGAATGGTCAAGCTTGCTTATGCCAGCCGCCTGCAAAAAACGAGCGGCCTCGCGCTAGAGCTGCGCGGTCTCGACGCGATGGCTCCGGCACACGGTGACGCACAGACCCGCGATATCCAATATGATTACATCTGGTCCACCGCGATGCGCATCGCGGGCGGGGCCGATGAAGTCCTGAAAAACCAGATTGCCGAACGCGTGCTTGGGATGCCAGGCGATGTGCGGATGGACAAAAATGTCCCGTTTCAAGATCTGAAGTAGGCGCGGTTCGCATACCCGAACCGTTCGTCCGGAATCATGAAAGAAGTGATCAGTCGTTCGATCTTCAATGACCAGTGGCGCGTGATTGCCATGAGCGACGGCGGCGGTGATCTCCATGTAGTTTGCCTTTGTAAAGTCGATCAGTTGTGCCGTAGCTTATGTCTACGAGCCAGAGTGAGGCGCGCTCAAGCGGCGTTTCGGCGCGCCTCGGCTGCCGCAATCAGAAGCGCGGTCAAATCCTTCTTCATCACCTTGCCATTGGGGTTGAGCGGCAGATCGTCCATGATGAGCACGGTGCGCGGTGTTTTGTTATCGGCGAGGTGCTCACGGCAAAATGCCACGATTTCATCCGGCGCAACACTCTTCCCCGGACGCAGCGACACTGCGGCGGCAATATCTTCACCCAGTACGTCATGCGGCACGCCAACTACGGCGGCCTGCTGCACAGCGGGGTGGAGGTGGAGTATAGTTTCGATCTCCATCGGGGTGATGTTATAGCCCCCGCGAATGATGAGTTCCTTGGAACGTCCGGCCATGATGAGATCGCCGTCTTCATCAACATAGCCAAGATCGCCGGTTTTGGTCCAGCCGCCCTTAAAGCTCGCGGCAGTGGCTTCATCATCATTCCAATAGCGGCGCGGGTGTTTCTGAAATCCGTAAATCTCTCCAACGACGCCGACTTGGGTGACAACATTGCCGTCGTCATCGCGCAACTGCATATGCGGGGGGAGCTTGCCGACGCAGCCGGGTTTCAGCACTTGTTCTTGGCTGGTGGTGCCAAGGCCGATGCCGCCCTCGCTCATGCCATAACTGTTCCGCATCCGCACATGCGGCCATAGCTTGGTCGAGCGTATTACGCTGTCATTGGGCAGGGGCGCCGTGCCGGTCATCAAATATTTGACGCCCGCAAAATCATAATCTGCGACGTCAGGGTGATCGAGTAGCAAACGCAGCATCGTAGGGACGAGATAGACCAGATCGGGTTGCTTTTCCCTCACCAATTCCAAAAAGCCTTTGGGATCAAATTTGGGTTGGGTAATCGCGGACGCACCGCCGCGCGCGGGCAGCATGACAATACCGAGATTTCCTCCAGAACCAGTCAGAGGAATCGCGTGGAGAGTTGAGCGCGACTTGTCCATATTGGTTCCGGTCACGCCAGACATCAGATCTGGGTGCGAGACGACAACGCCCTTAATCTTGCCGGTGGTGCCCGAGGTGCCAAGGATTTCAGCGTCAGCATTCGGATCAAGCAATGCCTGATCGGGAAGCGCCGCCAGATTACGCGGCATTGCATCTACACTCCAGCAACCGTCGAGAGCGATGTCTGCCATTAAGCCTTGGGCATCGGTAATGGCGAATCGAGGTGTCGTCAGCGCGGCGAAATCTGCGATTTCTTTTGTGTTCAGACGGGTGTTGATGGGGCAGGCAATCCCGCCCGCACGGAATACGGCGAATACGGCAATCGCCATTTCAACGGCGTGGCTGTTGCTAATGGCCAAAAAAACGCGGTCGCCTGGAACAAGACCTGCAGATGCCAGCCCTCCGCCGATTTCATCGGCTTCGGCATCCCACTGCGCATATGTGATTTGGCGGCGGGTATCGTCATGCGCTATTTCGTCGCGCTGAAGCGTTGCCCGCACTTTCAACGCATCACTAATGCGTCGGACGTTTATGCTCACAGATCACCCCTTGCACGAAATCAATCCATGTATTACCTAGTTATACAACTCAGATCAAGGAGAGATGTGGTATGGCCGACGCGAAAACCGCAGAGATCCTGAAAAGCGATGAATGGCAAAAGCCGTCGATTATGAAATCACCTGGGCGTTCGATGCGCAGTTCGATCACGAAGCATTGAATATGGGGCTTTCAACGACCAGCAGCGCGCAATCATCTCGATGCTAAACCAGGGGAGAGATCAATGGATCTAAGCTATGGAGCCGAGGCCGAAGAGTTTCGCTTGGATATCCGCGCGTTTTTGACTGACGCTTGGGCACCCGCCACAGCATTACGTGGAGCCGAACTTAAGGCGTATATCGCGGAATTCCGGCTAAAGGCGACGAAACGCGGCTATCTCCACCGCGCCATTCCTAAGCAATATGGTGGTTCTGAACAGCCAGTTGATGTGATCCGCGCGCAAGTGATCCGCGAGGAGTTTCAGCGCGCCCGTGCGCCGATGGAAATGGGCGGAAACGGCATGAATATGACTGTGCCAACATTGCTCGAAGCAGGGACGGATGAGCAGAAGGCGTTGTTCATTCGGCAGACCATGGCGGGTGACTATATCTGGGGGCAGGGCTATTCCGAACCCGGTTCCGGTTCCGACCTCGCGAGCGTTCGTACCAAGGGTGAGCTCTCGGCTGACGGCACCAAATGGATCATCAACGGCCAGAAAATCTGGACATCACAGGGTATGCTATCCACGCATATGTTCATGCTGGTGCGAACCGAACCGGACGCGCCGAAACATGATGGCATCACCTATTTGCTGATGGATTTGAACCAGCCTGGCGTCACGCGCCGCACCATCCGCCAGATGACCGGCGAAGATGGCGATCATACTTTTTGCGAATTTTTCTTCGACAATGTTGAAACGCCGGTGAGCTGGCAGGTGGGCGAACGCGGCAAGGGCTGGCAAGTTTCACGCACTACCCTGAAGCATGAGCGCGCCGCCATCGGCAGTGCGGACGGGCTGGGCAATCAGTTCAAAAAACTGGTCGAGCTGGCCACCGAAACAGGACGTATCAAGGAGCCGTTGATCCGCGACCAATTGGCTAGAATCGAAGGCTTTGTGATGGCGCATCGTTATTCCAGCTTCCGGTTGTTCAGTTGCGCGGCGGCGGGGGATAATCCCGGCCCCGTTAGCTTGATGATGAAGCTGGCGCTGACCGAAATCGGGCATGAAATGGCCTTACTCGCGCAGGAACTGATCGGCGAATATGCCTTTATCGAACCGGCGGCCGCTGGCGGCAAGGGGCCAAGAGCTCCGCGCGGGCCAGAGAAATGGATGGACCAGATCATGGGGTCACTCGGCAACTCGATTGCGGGCGGGGCGAGCAATATCCAGCGCAATATCATTGCTGAACGCGGGCTTGGCTTGCCACGGGATGCAGCAGCATGAGGTTCCATCTGACCGAAGAACAGAGTGCCATTCAGGATGCGATCCGGGGCACGCTGGCGGACTGCTGGCCAATGGAGCGGCTCCACGCCTTTGCGGACGGCGACACGGATTTTGATCAGACCAGCTGGGACGCGCTGATGAGGCTGGGGCTCGGGAGCATCTTGCTACCCGATAGCGGCATGGGCCTGCTGGATGCAGCATTGGTGTGTGAGGTCGCGGGGGAAGCGGCTGCCCCGGGCCCGCTGATCGGGCAGTTGCTTGCGGTCGCTGCCGTCTCAAACGCGTCGAATGAGGCCGCCAAGGCGCATCTCGATGCACTGGCATCGGGTGCGGCGGTGGCAACGCTGGCGTTTACCGCAGACGATCCGGCAGAGGCCGAGCTAATGGTGCCGTGCGCCCGCGCCGCGCAGTATTTTCTGATAGGTTCGCGTATTGGCGGCATATCGCTGGTTGAAGCAGGTGAGGGCGTTACGATTACGCCGTTGCCGTCCACCGACCGCAGCCGCCCGGTTTCCAAGGTAAAGTTTTCGGGCGCAAAAACGCTCCAGCTATTCGCTCCTGAAGACCCGATGACTGCCAAGCTATACAGTGCCGCGCTGGTGCTGGTCGCAGCAGATGCTTTGGGTGGTGCGCAGAAATGCACCGATATGTCGGTCGCTTACGCGAAAGAGCGTGAGCAATTCGGCCAGGCCATCGGGGCGTTTCAAGGCTTAAAACATCAACTTGCCCATATGGCGCTGGATGTGGAGCCTGCCCGCGCACTCGTCTGGTATGCGGCCTATGCCCATGACGCCGACCTGCCCGATGCCGCCCGCGCTGCGGCAATGGCCAAGGCGCATCTGTGCGATGTCTATGTCCGCTCTACTCGTGCCGCAGTCGCAGCGCATGGCGGGATTGGCTATACATGGGAATATGGCCTGAATTACTGGTTCCGTCGTGCGGCGTTTGACCGGGCTTGGCTCGGGAGCCCGTCGATGCAGCGCGCCCGTGCTGCTGCGCTCGCAGGCTGGTAATGTTGAAGTGCCTACGCCGCCACATGGCGCGCAAGGATCGACAGTTTATATTAGGACAAACCCAATATGGCATTCAAAACACGCATCACCGAATTGCTCGAAATCGAACATCCCATCGTCCAAGGCGGGATGCAGGGCGTGGGTACCGCGGAACTGGCGTCTGCGGTGTCGAACGCGGGCGGGCTTGGTATCTTGACCGCGCTCACCCAGCCAACCCCAGAAGCGTTGCGCGATGAGATTGAACGCGCCCGTTCTATGACCAAAAACCCCATTGGCGTGAACATGACGATCTTCCCGACGATCAACTCGCCCGATTACAACGCCTATGCCGATGCGATCATCGAAAGCGGCGTGAAAGTGGTCGAAACGGCAGGCACGACTGCGGTGCGCGAAATGTGGGCGAAGCTCCAGCCGCATGGCATCAAGATTGTCCACAAATGCACTGCCGTGCGTCATGCACTATCGGCTGAGCGCAATGGTTGCGACGCGATCTCCATCGATGGCTTTGAATGCGCTGGCCATCCCGGCGAGGATGACATTCCCGGCCTGATCCTGATCCCGGCAGCGGCGGACAAGGTAAAAATCCCGATGCTCGCCTCTGGCGGCTTTGGCGATGGTCGCGGACTGGTCGCGGCACTAGCGCTCGGTGCAGACGGCATCAACATGGGCACGCGCTTCTGTGCGACGCAGGAAGCCAAAATCCACGACAATGTGAAACAGGCCTATATCGACAATGACGAACGTGGATCATTCCTGATCTTCCGCAATTTTAAAAACACCGCCCGCGTCGGCAAAAGCGCAGTATCCGAAGAAGTCGTCCGGCGTTTGTCATTGTCAGACGCGAAATTCTCCGATGTGCAGGAACTCGTCGCAGGCACAGCAGGCCGCGACTTGCTGCAAACCGGAGACATGACCAAAGGCGTGTTCTGGGCAGGGATGATCCAAGGGCTGATCCACGACATCCCGACGGTGCAGGAACTGATCGACCGGATCATCGGCGACGCAGAAGCGATCATCGACGCGCGGCTGGCGGGGCTGCGCGCT
>JBDUBN010000431.1:0-2675 GCA_040004085.1 Novosphingobium sp. | reverse complement strand
CGAGCGAAGTTGCTGACGTGTTGTCGGCTGCGGAACGTCCGGCGCTGATCCTTGGCGGGGCCGGGCTGGGCAAAGGCGCGCTGGGTGCCTGTCTGGCTCTGGCTGACAAGTTCAACATGGTCAAAGACGGCTGGAACGGCTTCAACGTGCTGCACATGGCGGCGAGCCGCATGGGCGGGCTTATGCTCGGCTATGCGCAGGAGGGCGGCATTGCCGACCTTTCCTCTGCCAAGCCAAAGCTGCTGTTGTCGCTCGGTGCGGACGAAGTAGACTATGCCAAGTTCTCGGACTCGATCGTGGTTTACATCGGCCATCACGGTGACAAGGGCGCACACGCCGCTGATGTGATCCTGCCCGCTGCGGCTTATACCGAGAAGGCCGGAACCTTCGTCAATACCGAAGGCCGGGTGCAGTTCGCCGACAAGGCCGTGTTCGCGCCGGGCGATGCGCGGGAGGATTGGACGATCCTGCGGGCTATGGCCGATGCTTTGGGCGTTTCGGTCGGGTTCGACACGTTCGAAGCTTTGCGCGCCGCGATGGTGGCCGCAGTTCCGGCGCTCGGCGTGGAAG
This sequence comes from Novosphingobium sp., assembly GCA_040004085.1. Classification (GTDB taxonomy): domain Bacteria; phylum Pseudomonadota; class Alphaproteobacteria; order Sphingomonadales; family Sphingomonadaceae; genus Novosphingobium. The sequence continues at coordinate 2,105 of JBDUBN010000431.1, read as the reverse complement.
GTCTGGCGGCTTATGGCGCGCTGCCAAAAGCGAAGAAGGCCAAGGCAGAAGGCGTGCTCGCTGGTTATCCGATCAAAGACTTCTACCTGACCAACCCAATTGCCCGCGCCAGTGAGACGATGCAGCGCTGCTCGGCAGAACTGCTCCACGGCGAAGATTTTGCGGAGGCGGCGGAATGACCCACTCCAACAGCATCGTCATTGCGAGCGGCGAAGCCGTGCGGCAATCCAGAGCGGCGTGCGGGGCACTGGATTGCTTCACTGCGTTCGCAATGACGAAGGGGGTTTCGGGCCGGTGACTTCCTTCTTCCAAACGCTGGGCATGTCCTACGAATGGGCATGGGGCCTTGCCACCATTTGCGGCATTCTGCTGATTGCGCTGCCGCTGATGTTGGGCGTTGCGATGATTATCTATGCCGACCGCAAGATCTGGGCGGCAATGGCGCTGCGGCGGGGGCCGAATGTGGTGGGGCCGTTTGGCTTGCTGCAGTCGTTCGCCGATGGTCTGAAGGTGTTCCTGCAGGAAACCATCATCCCCAGCGCGGCCAACAAGGGTCTGTTCCTGATCGCGCCGATCATCACCTTTACCGTCGCGCTGATGGCGTGGGCGGTGATCCCGTTCAATTCGGGCGCGATATTGGCGAACATCAATGTCGGGCTGCTCTATGTCCTCGCGATCAGTTCGCTGGGCGTTTACGGCACGGTGATTGCGGGCTGGTCTTCCAACTCAAAATACCCGTTTTTCAGTGCGATGCGCGCGTCAGCGCAGATGATTTCTTATGAAGTCTCGATCGGGTTCATCCTGATCTGCGTGGTGTTGTGGGCCGGGTCGTTCAACATGAAGGACATTGTCGAGGCGCAGCGGGCGCACGTCTGGCTGATCAACGGCTTCGTCGCCAATCCGCTGCTGTTCCCGATGTGGGTGATGTTCCTGATCAGCGGCATGGCCGAAACCGGCCGCGCGCCGTTCGATCTGACCGAGGCGGAGAGCGAACTGGTCGCCGGGTATCAGACCGAATATTCATCGATGAGCTTCGCGCTGTACTGGCTGGGCGAATATGCCAACGTGCTGCTGATGTGCGCGCTGAACGCCACGCTGTTCTGGGGTGGATACCTGCCGCCGCTGGATGTGTGGTGGATGTATATCGTGCCCGGCTGGATCTGGCTGCTCATCAAGATTCTCGGGTTCTTCTTCATATTTAGCTGGGTCAAGGCGACCGTGCCGCGTTACCGCTATGACCAACTCATGCGGCTGGGCTGGAAGGTGTTTCTGCCGGTTTCTCTGGGGTTTGTTGTGGTGGTTAGCGGGTATCTTATGCTGACGAGGTATGGGGTATGATCGCCATTTTTAGCTCCATTATATTGGCATCCAGCGCCGTGCCGGATGTTAAAGCTACGACGAGTCTAAATGCGGTCACGAGTATTTGTACGGCTGATTCATTCGGCGATTCTGGGGATCATTTTATACTAGACGTTTCTAAGGGGTCCGGTGGTTGGCACCTCAAGATTTCTACAAACGATGAATCCTCGTGGATCCTTGGTTCTATAACACCTGACAAAGTCACGATTAAGCTACTTCGTGGGGAGAACGGCCAACAAGTATTGTTTGGCCAAGCGCGAGGCCCTGCCGGAGGGCGCTTCTACTCGATATTGTTGGGAGGCGATGTAGTGGACGGTAATGCAGTGAATTTCGCCGTTGACGTATTTAGCTACGGGGACGCCGAATATTCTAAAAGTTTTAGGCGGATCATATCCGAAAAATGTAGAGAAACATCAGGAAAACTAAGTGTCGAGGGATTATCATGACCCTCTCACACCTCATCAAATCGTTCACCCTGTGGGAGTTCGTCAAAGCCCATTGGCTGACCTTGAAGTATTTCTTCAAGCCCAAGGCGACGATCAACTATCCGTTTGAGAAGAACCCGATTTCCCCGCGTTTTCGCGGTGAACATGCGTTGCGGCGCTATCCCAATGGCGAGGAACGCTGCATCGCGTGCAAGCTGTGCGAGGCGGTGTGTCCGGCGCAGGCGATCACGATTGAGGCCGAACCGCGCGAAGACGGTTCGCGCCGCACCACGCGCTATGACATCGACATGACCAAGTGCA